>JBOFDR010000248.1:0-3184 GCA_051647205.1 Brevinema sp.
AATCCGAATTTGTAGGTACCTTTAGTTATCGTATTTCCAACAATAAAGTAACAAGAAAGATTTTTATTGTAAAAGATGAATCTTATAAGCTTCAAGCACATGAGGTGCTAGTTTCTCCTGATAATTGTCAAAAATACTACCCTATAACTTCAAGTGCAAAAAAAGTTATAGAAAGGTATCTTTTATAAAAACAAATAATTATATTTTGAAAATATATTGACAAAATAGCATAAATAGTTTAGAATACTTAAAGTGATATTAATGTGGAGGCCAATCTGTGTCAACCAATATTCGTTTAATGCGTATAGGTAAGAAAAAAGCACCTTATTATAGAGTTGTTGTAACTGATTCAAGAAATAAACGTGATGGCGCGTATATTGAAAATCTTGGAACATACAGACCTGTTGAAGAAAAAGATCAAGTATTGATCAATGTATCTCGTTTTGATGAGTGGGTAAAATCAGGAGCTGTTGTTTCCCCAACAGTTAAGCAGCTTGTTGCTAAGGCAAGAGTTGCTGTTTAATTAGAGGTTTTGAGTGTCTATTGATAAACAAGAATTTGTCGAGATAGGACGGATATTAAAGCCTTTTGGTATTAAAGGGGATCTAAGAATCAAATTTTATATTGATGAAATTTCAGATATTAAGAATGTAGATGTACTTTATGTTAAAGATAAAAGTCAGCCTACAGGTTTTAGAATTCTAACGATTTCATCTTTAAAGTTTGAGGATGATCCTGAAAATGCTAAGATTTCTTTTAAAGAGATTGCAGACCGAACAACTGCTGAACAGTGGCGTCTTGTTCCTGTTTTTATTTCTAAAGATAAGCTTGTTGTACCTGATGAAGGTCAATATTTTATCAAAGATCTGTTAGAGACCCAGGCTGTTCATAACAATCTTCCTATCGGTAAAGTCTATAATATTATTGACGTTGCTAATCAGGATATTTTTGTGATTAAAATGTTAGATTCTAAACAAGATTTGGCTGTTCCTTTTACAGATGAGTATGTGAGTTTTGTTGATCTTGAGAAAAAGGAAATTATCTTTCAAAATCTTGATCGGCTATTATAAAACATATGAAAAAAATAACTATCTTATCTTTATTTCCTGATTTAATCCAAAATGCCCTCAGTTATGGAATCCTTAAAAGAACTTCGAAGCACATAAAAATTGAAAATCACGATATTCGAAAATGGGGTGTTGGTACTTTTAAGAGAGTTGATGACTCTGTTTTTGGTTCTGGTCCTGGAATGCTTTTAAAACCAGATGTTTTAGCTACAGCAATTCAAGAAATCAATCCTGATAAAACAGCTTATGTGATTCATGTGTCTCCAAGAGGATTTCGTCTTACGGCACAAAAAGCAAAAGAGCTATCTCAAAAAAACAATCTAATTTTGATTGCTTCGCGATATGAAGGACTAGATCAACGTTTTATTGATCATTATATTGATGAAGAAATATCTATTGGTGACTATGTGCTTAGTGGTGGCGAGCTTCCTAGCTTAGTGATTTTGGATTCAATTTTGAGGATGGATCATGATATTCTTGAATCTGATGCTTTAGAAGAAGAATCATTTGAACAAGGTTTGTTAGAGTATCCTCACTATACGAAACCACTTGAATTTGAAGGCGAGATGGTTCCTAATTTTTTAAGAAGTGGCAATCATGAAAAAATTCGGCAAGAACGTTTTATTCAACGATTGTTTATTACTTGGCTTCGTCGCCCAGATATGATAAGGGATTATCCTTTATGTTCTGTTGATGTAGTCTCACAAAATCAATTAACAAAAATAAAAAAAACAAATTATCTTTTAAAAAAGCGTCTTGAAGCTTTTGAAAAAGTAATACAGGAGTACAAAAGATGTCTGAAGAAAATGTAAAGACAGCTATAGATGAAACCTCTACATCTACACCTGTTCAAGAAAGCCATGAACAAAAATCTGTTAAAAACAATGAGCCAACAGCCAAAATTGTTAATACATTACATGATATTGAATTAATGCTTCTTGAAGAGCAAAATAATAATGATAAATTTCCTAAGTTTGGTGTAGGTGATACAATCCGTATTAGTGTTCGCATTAAAGAAGGAAACAAAGAACGTATCCAAGCTTATGAAGGTGTCGTACTTTGTTTTAAACATGGTATGAACAGAAAAACTTTTATGGTTCGTCGTGTAACTGCAGGAATTTCTATCGAAAGAGTATTCTCTTTTCATTCTCCTTACCTTGCTTCTATTGAGATTATCCGTCGTGCCAAAGTACGTAGATCAAAACTCTACTTCTTAAGAGGACGATTTGGTAAAGCTGCTCGTCTTAAAGAACTTGCTCTTAAAAAAGGTGAAAATAAAAAAATTAACCATTAAGATGATGAAAACGCTGGCAAATGTCAGCGTTTTTTGTATTATGTTTGAGGATTTAATGTCATTAACAATAAAAGATGATTTGTTTATTATTCGTCAATACTATCCAGACTTTTTAGAATATTTGGTTGGTACAGATGAAGCAGGTCGTGGCCCTATCGCTGGACCTCTTGTTGTTGCTGGTGTCTTATTTGATCTGGAAACATTTATAGAAGATGTGATGGATTCAAAAAAAATCTCTGAAACAAAACGATATAATTTAGAAAATTTAATCAAACAACAAGCGTTAGCATACCATATCGAGATTGTTCCATTAACAAAAATTCAAGATTTGAATATCTATCAAGCCTCTAAATGGGGAATGATTGAATGTTTTAAGGAAATACAAAAAAAAGTTAGTGTGTCAACCTTACTCACAGATGCTATGAAAATAACTCCTTATGAACTTCCTGAAATAAAAATCATCTCTTTGGTTAAAGGTGATCAAAAAAGCTTTCATATTGCTGCAGCATCTATTTTGGCAAAGGTCGCGCGAGATCGTTTGATGAGAGAACTTGCTCAACAATTCCCTCACTATGGTTGGGAGCAGAATAAAGGTTACCCTACTAAAAAACATCGTGAAGCGATTCAACAATATGGAATCACTTCTCACCACCGTAAGGAATTTAAATTACTTTAAAAGTAGAAAGGAGCATTTTATGTCAATTATCGAAAATCATCCATTAGAACCATTTTTGCCTGCAGATGCAAAGACCCTTTTATTAGGGAGTTTTCCTCCTGCTATTGAAAAATGGCGTATGAATTTTTATTACCCTAATTTTCAAAA
>JBOFDR010000249.1:0-2124 GCA_051647205.1 Brevinema sp.
AGGCACTAAATGGAGTAATCAGAAAATATGACGATCCGTTTTGGAAGTCACATTATCCCCCTAATGGCTTTCGTTGTCGCTGCATTGTTGAGGTGAGTGATGAAGAGCCAAACGGCAAGGGAGTACCTATTTGGGATAAGGAAACCGTGGAGAAAGCTTTTGAGGATGGAATTTATCCTAAATCTTTGGATCTGAATAAAGCAATTCGAGTAGACAGAGGTTTTGATCATAATGTCGGCGAGATGAACGGCTGGGTGAAAGATAGAATCTCACAGATGAATGAGACGTTAGCAAAGAAGATCACAAGGGTATCATTTTTTAAGGATATGAGTCCTTTGAAAAATTGGGATAAATCAAAAAATGTGATTGCTTCAGGCACAGACTACGCAAAAATTGATAATGGATTGGAGCTGGCTAAAGCTAGATTGAGAAAAGATCTCGGTGATGTGGTTTTTGATCAAAAAGGAAACCTGATCGGAACTGATATTGATTATCTCGTGGATCATATTTCTACTTCTGAAAAGGGGAAAAATAAGAGACGTGTTTTTGATAGTAGTAAGTGGAATGATAGAGCAAAGCTCGTTGATAAGATTAAAGATATTATTGAGACGGGTGAGATTGTGGAAGATATTGAGAGATATGATAAGAATAAAAAAATTATTCTTTCTCGAAAATATCTTAAGAACGTAAAACTGGACGGAACAGATACTCCCGTGATGGTGGTAGTCGAGTATTCTAAGAACGAAAAAGATTCTATTCCTATATTGACAACTATCTATCCTTTTAGCAAAGAAGATCAAAACAAAAAAGTATCAGGAATATATTTAAAATAAAAAAAAGGGATATGGTTGCTTCACATGATCTAGTAGGCTTTAACAGAGCCTTTCGTCCTACCACCTAAAGTATAGAGCTGTTAACTCACTTCGATGGATTATCACTACCATTTCCCTTTATTCGGGGTATCACCTCATGGAGGCGATCGATTTTCAGAGGATCAAAATGATCTCTTTTATCTAATTTATTATACTTAATATTCGGCACTATGTCAACATTTTTCAAGTATTTTGACAAATTCTTTGATAAATATTTTTTAATACGAGGGAAAATAATGAGTAAATTTATTCCTATTTTAAGGACAGGGAGATATAAGGACGCTAGTGGGCGTGTCTATGATATCACATCGCAGATGATTCAAGAGATCAAAGATTCCTATAAATCTAAATCAGCACCATTAGTAAAAGGTCATCCTAATGCAGAAGCTCCTGCTATGGGCTGGATCGATCAATTAAAGATCAAAGGCACAGAGCTTTTAGCGAGCTTTTCAGAAGTGTCGGAAGACTTCAAAAAAGCAGTTGTTGAAAAGAGTCTTTATAAAAACATCTCTGCAAGTTTTTATCATCCTTTTTCGGATAGCAACCCCAACAAAGGAAAACATAGCCTCCGTCATGTCGGAGCATTAGGGGCAAGCCGTCCTGCTATTCCTAACCTAGGCACTTTGCAAGACGCTCTTTCTTTCTCGGAAAGTGAAGAGGATGTTACTCTTTATTCAGAATTTGCAGAGCAAGAACCTAATTCAAATCTCTTTGAAAAGATGATTCAGAGTTTTATCGAAAAAGCCCTCAAAAAACAACGTGAAGAGATCATGGCAGAAGTGAAAAAATCTCTTCAATCATTTAATTTTAGTGAATCAAATCAAGAAAATAAAGAAGCAGGTATCCAGCAATCGCCATCCTTGGCTTCGCTGGACTCAGACGTCCTGTCTTCGGGAGAAAATATGTCAGAAAAAAAGACAGCAAGAGAGCTTGAACTAGAAGAAAAGCTTTCGAAAGCAGAAAAAGAAAATGCTCTTCTCAAAAAAGAGCAGGACAAAGCAGAGCGTGATAAAGTGATTGCTACTGAAGTGGCTAAGGTCAAGGAAGAGAAAAACATCGACGAAGCAACAGCTAAAAACTTAACCGAAAAAGCTGAGGCTATGGCAGATAAAGGTGTAGATGCTAAGGATGCCGTCGTCAACCTTAGCGAATTTATCCGAACTCAAAAGAAAAGCGTCAATCATCGCTTCTCAGGAATGGAAGCACCTAATACTAAAGGAACGGCAGATTTTGCTGAAGGAGATACTCCTAT
>JBOFDR010000250.1:0-1836 GCA_051647205.1 Brevinema sp.
ATGACGACTGTGAGGAGGGTGAATTTTTTTATCACTCATTCGTTTACATTATATAAAGCCTTAAAGTTCTGCATAATTAATGGCGTGGCCACTTTGAGTGACAGGTGGATTGCAGTTTGTTTACTGTCTGTTAGTCATCACATCACCTCAGCTCCGCCCACATCCTGCCTCTTTGCCCGTTTCCTGTTCTCCGGGAGTGACGCGCGTTGATGCACTGCCAAGAAGGCGACGGCCAGCTCGTCCCTACTTTACGCTTCAAAACTGCTCATCAGAATCCTATGGGTGACATCATGGACACTGCGCCCATATTTTTCTACAGTCTATGGCAGTGGTTCTCAGATGGTACGCGTACCCCTGGAGGTACGTAAAGGCACTCCAGAGGGTACGCTAGATTTAAAAATATACATATGTTTAAAAAGTAGAATCTATGTTTGGGCGATGTCCCCTAAATTGGCAGTTGACGATGTTTACCGTAAGATTGCGATGGACAATGATATCGTTTAATTAACTGTAGTTAAAATTATTTAATAACTATAATTTCATTATTTTAATAACCCGCACTTTCCAATAGTTTGCCCATGAGGGGAAATCACCATTTTGCACTTTTTATTTATTTTAGCAATTTCTATGTTACTATATCTCTTTACATAAATATTATTTTCTACTTAAAAAGTGTAATTTTGTTATTTTATTAATACAAATAATAACTCATTAGCACTAGGTTGCACGTGAGGGGAAAACGTAGACTTCTTACACTTTAAGAGTGTTTAAGAGCACTTTTAAGCTATTTTTATTTTACTATATCTCTTTACATAAATATATTTTATTTTCTATTCAACTATAATTTCGTTATTTAATAACCCAACTGATGACTCATCCGGGCTTTCCAATAAGTTGCGCGTGAAGGGGGAAAAACTTTCTTTCTTACACTTAAGAAGAGTTGTGCACTTAAGCTATTTTTATTTTTTTACTATGATCCCAAAAGAGGACACTTTATGTTTATAATTATTTTTATGTGCATAATCTTTATTTATAATTAAGTTAATTATTGCTTTCTTTTTTTTTTTGTTATATCTTTTTATTTCTAAATAGTTCAAGAGAGCAGTGTTTTGCAGGGTGTTTATATAAAGTTAGTAAAATAAATCAGACACTGATGGCACAGTGCTCTGTTCTAAGACTTGGCTGAAAAAATATTAGAATTACAGCGCCACACACTGGCCTGGCATGTATAGTTTTGATTGTCCTCGTGTGTACGCAGATATTTCTTGCAACGAGGAAAAAAAGATTGGATAGGGAAGCTCTGGCATGTGATAAATATTAGTGTGTAAAATATTAGTTAGACTAATGCATGCAAACCTATTGCCTATAAACCCCTGACATAACCTATAAACCTAATAGGAAACTAATGGAAACACTAACAACAAATTAAACAAACATTAGAATTAATTCTCAATAACGACTTCTGTAGACGTCTAACAGAAATGAAGTCAGTTTAGTTAGTAATGTGTGAAGCTGGTAATGAGAACGTCATTAAAATCTCCAAATGAAACCGTCTGTCATTTAGAACTCGTAACCGAATAAAACTGACCATTATTGAAATATCATAACCAAACAAAACTGTTACGAGATCTCTGAAATCTTGCAAATCAAACTAAACCGACCGACATTGAAATCTCGAAATTGAATTGAACAATACAAAGCTGAATGTTATTAAAATCTTATAAACAAAAAAAACAAACAGTTGAAATATCATAGGGTAGCAAAACCAAATGGCCTTGAACAAAACCAACCGTGATTAAAATATTGTCACCGAACAAAACCGTCCATCATTGAAAT
>JBOFDR010000251.1:0-1518 GCA_051647205.1 Brevinema sp.
ATTAGTACTTGTATTTGTTGAGTGAGTTCTTTTTCGTCAATATCTTTTAGTTTTTGGTAAGATTGAGGAGCTTTGATAATAATTCTTAGCTCTGATTCGGGATCAGTAAATAATGCCCCTGGTTTTATAAAGTTATGAAATCCAGATAAAGTGATTGGAAGGATATCTAATTCATATTCTCTCATGATTTTAATAAATCCACGTTTAAAAGGTTGAATAGTTCCGTCAATTGATCGAGTCCCTTCTGGATAGATAATGATATTTGGATTCCAACCATTTTTTAGTTTTTGAATACGTTCTACTATTGTTTTTTGAGAGTTACGTGCATTAGAACGTTGAATTGGTATTCCAATTCCAAGCTTGAAAAGTATATTTAAGATGGGAATCTTTAATAAAGATTCTTTAAGTACCCACGAAACAGGATACGGAATTGCAAGGCTGATAGCTAAAATATCCGTGAAAGAACCATGATTTGAAATAATTAAATAACGTTTTTTAGGGTCTATATTCTCTAAACCTTCAACAGTGACTTTTTGTCCAGATAAAAATAAGCTTGATTTTGCCCACATATGGATACACCAAGTAGCTATAGGAAAAATTCTTAAAATCATAAAAAATAAAGTAATAGGAGTACAAATGAGCAAAGTGTATGGTATAAATACAATATGAAAATAAATAGTTTGATAGATTTTTTTTATAAATAAAAAGCATGCTCGTAAAAATTGCATAATGACCTCTCTGTAATATATATTTTATCATAATTCATATAAAAAGTAAACATTTTTATTTTTTCTTTTCTCTATAATATGAAAAGAAAACTCCTATTAACTAGGAGTTTTAGGCGTTTTGAAATTTTTTACTATTAATTTTTGGTGAGAACTAAGTTTTTCTTCCATAATCTTAATAATAGCAGAGGCTTCAATATATGTTTTTGAGATTTCTTCAAAATCTTCAGAATGATTCATTTTGTTGATTAAAATTTCAAGATCTAATTTGTATTGATTATATGTTTTCATAAAATATCCTCACGAGTAATTTTTGTAGAGGAATGGATTGTTTCATCTTTTAATAGAGATCTGAATAGAGTTTGTTGTCGCTTGGCATAGTGCTTTGTATCAAGAATCAATTTTTCTGTCATTGTTGCTAAGTTATATTTATTATGAAAAAAATCTAAGACGTGACGATATCCAATAGTTCTAAATACAGGTGACGATGTGCCAAATTTATTGATAATGTCTTTAGTCTCATCGATTAATCCATACTTGATCATCTCATGAACACGAGTTTCAATATTATGATAAATTTGTTCACGAGTTAGGTCTGGCTGTACAAAAATCCATTTCCAATCAGGTTTTGTATTATGTTTATGTAGGTCTGAAAATTTAATTTTGGTGACAAATATTGCTTCTAATGCTCGGATAATCCTAAGCTGGTCATTTACTGAAATTTTAGAAGCATAGAGAGGATCTTGGATTTGTAATTCCTTATAAAGAGCCACTAATCCTTCTTTTTCAACAC
>JBOFDR010000252.1:0-5394 GCA_051647205.1 Brevinema sp.
CTTTACGTCACATAACAGTTGGGGTGTCTCATTTGCACCCAAAATAATCAACTTGTTTTAATATTTTTGTAACTAGTTTTATAAATAGATAATGCTCTATCAGAGTGCTTTATCTAAGAGCTACATAAAGAAATTTTGAGAATGAGAGTTTAGTAAAGATATCTGCTTTTCAAATTGTTCTGTGTGAGCTCTGTCATCAGTATCTATTCTAGCAATGATTCACCCTTAACCTTTGAAATAGATAAACTCAATGTCGCTGATATACCTTTTTGCACCCCTTGTATTATAGTGATTTTTGGATCATTATAAGAATTCAAAATTTGCAACGTATTATCAGTAGAGTATTCATCAACAACCAAAATTTCAAAATCTTGATATATCTGATTTAAAATACTATTGATTGATTCTTGTAAATATTTTGTAGCGTTATAGGTAGGGATTATAACAGAGATTTTAGGCATAAATTTGTTTAACTAAAGTTTTCACAAATTAATTTTAAGCAGAGATGATTGAGAATCATATGTATATCTTCCGCTATTTGCATATCGTTAATATTTGCTTTAACACAGTTTTGAGCGAGTGTTTGAAGTTTACCTTCTGTGTATCCTGTCCAACCAACAGTAATCGCTTTTTGTTGATTGGCATATTCTATGGCTTCTAATATGTTTTTAGAATTACCACTTCCTGAGATTGCAATAACTACATCGCCTTCTTTTACAAAGTTTGCTAATTGTTCAACAAATATTTTATCAAAGCTTACATCATTTCCATAAGCAGATAGCGTAGACATACTGTCATTTAAGCAAATCACTTTAAATCTTTTATCTTTTTGATAGCTTGCACCTTTATTAAGGTCACATACCATATGGCTAGCTGTTGATGCAGATCCACCGTTACCCATAACAAAGATATGTTTATTATTGTTTCTTGCTGTGATAAGGATATTAATAAATTGTTCTATCTCTTCTCTACTTATAGTATCTAGTGTCTGCTTAAGTTGATCAAAATATTGATTGATTTGACTATTCATTTTTGTTCCTTAGTAAAAAGTTTATGTATTTAGGATTTGTAAAAATACAATCTAATTTAGCAACGTAATAATCCCAATTAGACTCATTATCTTTTTTTTCACGAAATTTTATTTCTTTGTGATTTTTTATAGAAATTATATTTTTATCACCACGGCAATCTAGCATAATTGGATATTTAAATTTATAGAAATTTTGCTTGTCTAATAATACAATCATTGTTGATTGATTGAAATCCATGCGTTTTGTTCTTCTTATCCATTTATTATTAGGTAAATCGTTGGTCTCTTCGTGAATAAAATATAAATATATACCACTATTGTTTCCTAATGTTGCATAAGGCGTCCATTTATCTGTTATGACATCTGGATATTTATCTTGCTGAAATTGTAAAGGTAATAGACATTGTTTTAAATCTTGTAATAAGATACTCTTCATAGTTTATTAGTGTATCATATAAAGGACTTTTAGCTGGTAAATTAAAACTATAATAAATATACCAAGCAGCACAATCTGGTGCAATAATAGTATATTTTTCTAATATTTTTGATACCCATTGTTTTTGGATTTTATTTCCTGTATTATAGATAATATTCATCTATTATTTGTGATTTATTATATATTATTTTTAATATTTTTAACGATCATATTTATGCCTAACTATAATGAATTACTGTTGAACCTGTATGATCAAACGCAAAAGGTATTTCTTGTAAATGAGATAAAGCTTGGCGCACCTGTGCTTGTTTTTCTTGAGGAACATAGAATAGTAAAAATCCACCACCACCAGCTCCCAATAGTTTACCACCTAAGGCTCCATTTTTTAATGCTAATGCATAAGAATCATCAATAATAGGATTAGAAATACCACTCGCTAGCTCATGTTTGTAATTCCAACCTGTATGTAAAATCTCGCCCATCGCATCAAGATTACCAGAACACAATTCATATTTAAGGTCTTTCACGAGTGCCACCATTTTATGAAGATTATGAAGTTTATCTAGTATGTTACTTTTTTGTTGTTGGAGAATACTGCCAGCAGAACGTGAAATTCCTGTAAAAAACAGCATAAGCTTATTTTCAAGCTGAACAATTTTATGTGTGGGTAAAATGATTGGAGATACTGTTACCGTATCATCTGGATTAAATTTAATATAATTTAATCCTCCATAGGCACAAGCATATTGATCCTGTTTACCAATAGGTTCTTTTAATAAATTTATTTCTATATGACAAGCAAGTTTCGCAACATCTTCTTTTATCATAAATTTTTGAGTATAGGCATTACATAATGTAATCAACCCTGTAGTAAATGCAGAAGATGAAGAGAGTCCTGTTCCCGATGGAATGTCAGAACTGGAATTAAAATCTATGCCTTTAATTCCATACATTTTAAACACTTCTCTAATAATAGGGTGTTGGATATCATTAATATTGCTTACGAGTTCTACTTTAGAGTATTTGATAAGATAATCGTCTTTTATAAAATTAGGATGCATAGATAAATACATATATTTTTGAATAGAGGTACTGATTACAGCTCCTCCATATTTTTGATAATAATCAGCTAGATCACTACCACCCCCAACAAAACTAATCCTAAATGGTGTTTTTGTAATAATCATATTAATCTCTTTGTAAAATGAATTCTATTACTGAATATAAATCACTATAGCAATAATCTGCTACAGTATCTAAAGATTCTGAAGAAATAAGAATTGTCTGACACCCAGCAAGCTTACCTGCTTCTATGTCTCTTTCGTGGTCGCCAATCATCCAAGACTTTGACAAATCTATATTGAATTCTTTTTGAGCTTGTAATAACATTCCTGGTTTAGGTTTTCGACACTCACAGTCAATTTTTAACTCTGTGATTTCTCCATCAAAACCTTTTTCTGGGTGATGAGGACAATAATAGGTATGGTGTACATAAGCACCTTTATTACCTAATAATGTATCCATTTTTTTGTGTATCATAGAGTATTCTTCAAAAGTTAAAAATCCTTTTGCTATCATAGGTTGATTAGTTACAACGATAGATAAATATTCGCTTTTGTTGATTTTTTGAATTGCTAAAGCAACATTAGGTAAAAGAGTAAAATTATCAATATTGATTTGAGTATCCATATTAGTATTGATAACTCCATCTCTATCCATAAAAATAGCGGCTCTAGAATTTTTTTTGTTTAAACGAGAAACTTTACCACTAGTTACATCTTCTGTAACTAGTGGTAAACGTTTTGTTGTACCCATATCTTTAATATATTCTGGTGTATCATAAGCAATTAACATCCCTTCAGAATCTATAATTTTCTTGAAAATATCTCGTCCAAAATCACTAGATACATCAGATTCTATATATTGGAACACTTCAGGAGAAAAAATATAAACAGCTGCATTTACCATATTTTGGTAAAAACCTTCAGCTCTATTAGTTTTAGGGTGAATTGCTTTAATAATATTATCATTACTAAATTCAACCAAATCACTATCAAATGGGTGATCATTTGGATGAACTAACAGTGTACCTATAGAATCATATTTCTTATCAAATTTTATAAATGAATCAATATCAAAATCCATCACAACGTCACCATAAAAAACCATAAAACGATCTTTTAGTTTTTTTTCTAGGAGTTTTACGGCTCCAGCTGTGCCAAGTGGATAAGGCTCTACAATATGAGTAATATTAACTTTCCATTGTGTTCCGTCTCCAAAGTAATCAATAATAACTTCAGCTAAATGCCCAGATAAAATAAAAATTTCTTTAATGCCATATTGTTTTGCAAGCTCAATTTGATGTTCTAGTAAAGGCTTTCCTTTAATTTTAACCATAGGTTTAGGGATATCTTTTAATCCTAAACGGGTACCTTTACCTCCTGCTATAATAACAAGTTGCATTAGTAGTTCTCTTTAATAATATATTGAATTGCTTTACGAACAGCATCATTAGAGGATTTTTTTGCCTTCCAACCTAATTGATGTATTTTATCAAGGTTATAGGAGAATTTAGGGACATCACCTATCCAACCTCTATTACTATCTTGGTAATTGATAGGACAACTTAATCCCATTTCTTCTATTGTTATTTCTGCAATTTCTCGAACTGTTGTTTGGCTATCAACCCCAACATTAAAAAAGTTAACTTTATCATTTGAATTTTTCCAGATATAAATCATAGCATCTACAAGATCTTTCACATAAAGATAGGGCTTGAATTGAGTACCATTTCCAAGAACATTAAGCTTACTTGGGTCTTTCTTAAGACGGTTGATAAAATCAAAAAGTACCCCGTGAGTGGCTCTATCACCAACAACATTAGGGAATCTAACTATCCATGACTGTATATTATAGTTTTCTCCAAAACTTGAAATAAATGCTTCACTTGCAAGTTTTGCAGCTCCATAATGAGAAATTGGAAATAAAGGTGCAAAAGCTTCATCAGCATTACGTCCTAATGTATTTCCATAAATTGCTGAGGTTGATGCAAATACTATCTTATAAACCTCATGATCTTCCATTGCTTTTAAAATATTGTAAGTAGTCATTAATGTTTTATTAAAGTCAACATCCGGATTTTTATGGCTTATAGCAATATCAGAGTTTGCTGCCATGTGAAAAACAATGTCAAATTTATGTTTATTAAAAATATCGTGGAGTTTTTCAGAATCAAGAATATCTTCTTTGAAAAATATAAAATTTTTATTTTGAGTTGCTAAAACAAGATTCTCTTCTCGTCCTAAAGAGAGATCATCTAGTACAACAACTGTATGTCCTTCTTTTAAAAGAGTATCGACAAGGTGACTACCTATAAATCCAGCTCCACCAGTAACTAAAATGTTCATTATCTCTCCTAATTTTATATCTTTTGTATAAAAAATGAAATTTCATTTGTTTATTTGAATTCCCTTTATCAATTAAGTAAATTTATTTTTAAAGTAGTTGTTTTGAGATATAGAGTTACTAGATAGTTTATATCTCAAAACAACCTAAACAAATTCAGCATTTTTAATCAAAATAAATATCGAAGTGTTTGATAGTGTCTTGAATTCTTTGGAAAACTTTTTGAGAATATATACTCTACTCCATGATAAATTCTATAATCTCTACGTATTACATCATCAAATATAAACTCAAATAATATACTATCTTCAAAGACATTTCGAATTTGTACAAGTAGTGTTTTTCTTTTTTTCTGCATCTAGCTATGGTGCTTTTATCGAGTATGTTTGGGCTAATTCTATTAAGAGAATTTTGTAAAACAAAGTACTCATCTGATCGGATTTTGCGAATTGTTTTATTTACGACAATTTTCAGATTATCTAAATGAGTTTGTACTTTTTGCATACTATATTCTATACAATTA
>JBOFDR010000253.1:0-1807 GCA_051647205.1 Brevinema sp.
ATACTCAGACCACCTCTGAAACGGATTTTATTATCAAAAGCACCAATTGTAGGAGCAGCAATACCAGCATAAATTTCCATATACCAACGTTCAAAACGAAATGTTGTTAAGAAATCAGAGTTAAAAAAGTCTAAACCGTTAATGTTATCTGAGTATAGCATAAGCTCAGGTTCATAACGTCCTTCTTCAATAGGAAATGTGAAACTTACACCACTTCCACTGATAGATCTATAGCCATAATAATTAAAACCAGGAGTATAATGAAATTGAAATCCTCTAGGGATTACTCGATCTTCACCGAGATATTTATGTCTACCAAAAAATGTATGGAAATTAAAACGAGTGCTTGGATTAATAGATAATTTAATTGTATCCAAAGTAATCAGATCATTTAAACCACTTTGAAGATTTAAGTTATCCCCTGCAACACCAATACCAAAAATAAGTCCACTTTGATCACCAACAACAATATCTGTTTGTGCCCGGTATGAGATACTGGGAGATAATTTTTGGTTCATTTGCATATGGAAATCTAATTTTGGGAATTGGATTGTAGACTCTTGAGCAAATGATAACGTACTAATCAAAATGAAAAGACATAATAAATGCAGATTTCTCATCAAGTACTCCTTTTATTTATTTAGAATATAATTATAACTTTTTTTTAAAAATTTATCAAATATCATTAATACATAATTTTTCTTTAGTTTGAATAACTTTATTTCCGATATTAAATAATATTATTCTCGGTAGAATAGTCTCTTACTTAAGTAATTTTTGATAAAAATTTAAAGCTTTTTGTGGAGTCATATGAAAGTCATAATAGGTGTATACGATCGTGAATTGTCTAAACAATTGGCTGTAATTTTGTCTAATAAAAAAATCTTTCCAATCGAAGCTGAGTCATTTGAAGAAATTCCTGCTTTATTGGAAAGACATCCTATGGCCATGGTGCTTACAGAAGAGACCTCTGTGTTGTTTTATCAAAAAATAAAATCAATATCACCTAAGTCAAATATATTTTTTCTCTACCATCCTTCTTTTTCTACAACAGAATTATTAAAACTTCAAAGTTTTAATATTAGATCTGTGATTCCATATTCTGAAAATGCTGAAAAGTTAGTTGAAAAAATCTTACATTCTCTTTCTATGAATGCTGAAACTATGAAATCTCTTCAAGATACAACCGATAATGGTGTTCGAGGATCTCAAGTTACCACTTTAGATGATGTCGCTATTTATTTACCACAAAATAAAAAATGGGTCTATGCCTCTTTAGAAGGTTTTAATACTTCAAAAATAGCAATCCGATTAATAGATCAATTAACGCAAGGTATTTTATTAGAAAATACAGAGGGGAATTTTTTAATATACTTACAAAGTATGAATATTAGGTTATATGCCGACTTTATTTATAACAAAGATAATATTTTTATTTTTCGATATCGTAAAATGAGTCCTGCTGATGCTGAGAGACTTTCTTATTATATTCACTATTGTCAAAAGGGAAATATAAGCCATAGTAATTTAGTTCATGAATTAACATAATATTTGGAGAATGATATGAAATACGAACGTCCTAATATTTGGAAAAATATTGAAGAAGCAACTAAAAAACAAATTTTTGAAACTGCTGAATCTTATAAGCTTTTTTTGGATCAAGTAAGAACAGAACGTCAAGGCGTTGAGTGGATTAAAAAACACGCAATGTCCCATGGTTTTTGTGATATTAACTCAAAAAAATCACTTAAATCAGGAGATAAAGTTTATTATTTGTATGAAAATAAAAATATTGCCTTATCCATTA
>JBOFDR010000254.1:0-4664 GCA_051647205.1 Brevinema sp.
AGAAATCTATAAAGGCTTTATGAGTAGGATTTTTATAGTATAAAGGCAAAGAATCTATTATTACTTGAGTACGCTCTTGATACTCTATTATCTATTTATTAATACTTTCTATGTTCTTATAAAAACTTATAAGGCTCATCTTTTGAGCGTTCTTGTTTTATTGTTAATTCATAGTCTGGTATAACCTTATAAATATACTCTAAATACTTTCTTACTTTTTCCAGCTCTTGTTCATTCTTTATTTTATTGTCTTCAAATTTTCTATATCGAAAACGATTGTGTAAGAAATAATCAAGCTCTGTATATAAAGTCAATAAGATAAATTCAATATAGTCTTTTTTCTCTTGCTCATTAGTAATAAGATTAAGCTCTTTCAATTCGTATATATCTAAATATGTATTTATAAGTAATTCACGATTAATAAGCAATATTTTAATATCATTCCAAAATATTATGATGAGCTTAGATATATTATCTAGTTCTAGTTGGTCTTCTTGCATAAAAATAACTCCAATATAGTCGATTATTCTATATCGGAGTTATTTTTAAAATGGTAAAACAGAGTGATTAAATTAGCTTTTTCTTAGCTTATGTCATTTTATTTTTATAGGTTTGCTCTTTTTTCGATTGATACTTACTATTAAGATTATTTATTCTCATTTACTATGTTTTCACTATTCTTAGTAGTATGAATAATAAACGATTTTGCATTCTTTTCTTTTTTAGCTTGCTCTATCTCTTCGTCAGTTGCTCCTGAGAGTTTTGCTTGGAATTCTGTTCTGAAAAGTGTTGTAAAAAGATGTACTATATTTTCAAAATATATTGCTCTAATAACCAATTATGCACTTATCTCCCTCCATACGCTATCAATCTCATCTTGTAATTTAATAGTGTGTTTTAAAATAACACAGATATTTTGGAGGTATCTGATATCGTCAAGAGATAGTGTTGTTTCTTTGCGAGATTTGAGCCACTTGTCAATGACTTGATAGCCACCTATGGTGTACTTATAAGTTTTTTCGTCTATATTTGTGAGATATTGGGTATCGTTGATATAGAGTTTATTATCGAGATATCTAGGATTATCTACGATATTATCACCATCTATCGGATAGCCGATATCATGATCGGGAATCATTTTCATCAAGTGAAGATTTATAAGTTCCTGTCCTAAAGACTCAAGCTCATCAAATTTATCTTTATCAGTGATAAAGGGTACTCGTGGATAGTCGTAAGAGAGATCTTCAGCGTACTTAGAACGATAGCTAGGAGCATAGAGTATCGCGTATATGTATGCGAGTATTTGCTCAGGAGTTTTATATTGTAGGAGTGGATGAGCTTTAATGAGATCTTGAAATCCTTTCGTAAAATTAGGCGTTTTTGACTCTCCGAATCCTAGTCCCTCACTGTCTGACTCTGTATAGAGATAGAGAGGAGCTAGAATATTATTTGCATTAGCTGATTCAAATAAACAAGATTCTACAATTTTATCAATTACAAAACTATCACTAAAAGGTCTATCTTTTCCTATTTGTCTTTTGAAACACAAGCCCATATTGTCCCTATCGATGAGGTGTTTCATCGTACCGTAACGATCATCCCCACGTACAATAATTTTATTAATATGAGGTGGATAATATGTATACATAAAATCAAAAGGTCTATAATGGACTTGTTGTATATTTTGATAATCTTTATCTATGAAATATTTCTTTTTATCATCCAATTTCCAATCATCTGTTTCTGTTGTATTATACTTTGACAAAATATAATCATTCGTTTTACTTTGCATTTCATCAAGCATAGTTTGAACTGATTCTTTAGTAAAGTGAGATCGTACAAGTAAATTATCTTTACGAAATTTAATTCCACTTTTAACAGTCTCAAAGATTTCTTTTAATCCGATAAACTCTTCCCAGTATTGAGTATCTGCTGTCTTAGGCACAAACCAGTGCCACTTCTTATTTTCTTCTAGTTTGAGCCATTTTTTATCTTTAATTTCTTGTTCCCAGCTGGTATCGTTGAGATGAGCTTTTTTCTCTTTTTGAGTGCCGTAGATTTCTTGATAATAGACACCTTTATTGGGGTTATTTTTGATCCCTGTCTTGATAAAGGTAGCGATACAGACACCGACATTTTTAATATCAAAGACATTAAAATCCATAGAGCCGTCTTTGGGATTTTTCTCCCCTCTATTGATATTCCCATGCAAATCATAGATATAAATCTCATCAAAGGTTTTCATCAATTCTTCACGCATGACTTTATGAGAAATCCCATTAATAAAATTATTATTCACAATGATAGTCATGATACCTTTGTCTACATTCTCTAATTTCCAGTGAGCAAATCGAATAAATTTAATCTCATCAAAAGTAAGTTTTCCTTTTTCCGTCCCACTGAGTCCCGTTTGATAAGTTCCCACCAAATCCGTAATCCATTTTTTAGAATTCATCGGAGATGATGAGCTATTATAAGGAGGATTGCCCATAATCACTAAGATAGGGCTTTCATTTTTAATCTTAAACGCCATATCTGCTTCGTGATTTAAATTGGGAAACATAGGGACGTGAGAAGTCTCGCTATTATCTAGCGTATTCGTTAAATACAATTGCAATCTCTCATCTTTTTTATACTCATAATCACAAGCATTCAAATATTCATGAATCCTAAAGTGAGCTAACACATAAGGCACCACTAAAAACTCAAAACCATAAAGCTGTTTCAAAATAAATTCAGAGACTTGCCCTTTCCACAGTCCTTGATTGTTAGATTTAGCTAGATTGGTATAGATATATTCTATCGCTCCCAGTAAAAAAGTCCCCGTACCCGTAGCAAAATCCAATATATGCACGTCTTTATTCTGCAATCCACCTGATAAAGATAATCTATCTTTTAATAGCTCATCCAATGAACGAATCATATAACGGACAACTTCTAAAGGCGTATAAAATACCCCTCGAGCATTACGAACATCTGGGTCAAATTCTTTTAAGAAATTTTCATACATATAAATAAACGGATCTTGTACATCATGACTGTCTTTGTAGGATAATTCTTTATGAAACATCTCTTCATCATAAGCATTAATACTATCTACGATACTCTCTATCGTATAAAGCATAATAGAATGACAACGATTCGGATCAAACACATTAAGGAGTTCTTTGAATATAGGAATATAATTAGGCATTTTTTTGAATGTATCAAGAGTTACATTTTGCCTTTCTGTCAATCGGTAAAATAATAACGAAAACGTAATAAGCTGTGAAAAAGCACCACTAAAATCGCTATCATCTAAATCTTTAAAGATAGTATTATTAAAAAGCTCTTGAATTTCTTGCTTAAAATAGGAAGTACTATCTTTACACTCATTTAATATTTGTTCATTTAATATCTTAGTTTGTCGAGCTATTTGTGCAATAAAAGCATTTTGATTTTTGATTGCTTGAGGTTTACTTTGTAAGAAGGTATCTAGTAACGTAAAAAACTTAGCTTCAAGCTCATCATTAAGATTGATCTTATCTTGAATATCATCTAACAAAACACATTTATCAAGAATTTCTATTTTATTATCAATCAAACTCAATAAATAAAAATTGATATAGTCTGTATAAATAAGAATAGGAGCTATGGTTAAGTATTTCTTTAATTGCTTATATCCATTTTTAGCACTTTTTTTATTTTGAATTGCCGATGATAAATCTACATCTATATCTTTACATTCAATAAATCCAATCAATCTATTGTCTTTAGTTCTTATTGTGAAATCAGGCACACCATCATCACTTTTATTCTCATGATTTACTTGATAAGTATTCCCCACATAATTAGTCAATAAGTTTTGTAATGGAGTTCTGTAAGCATGTTCTTTTGCATTGGGATTATATAATTTTTGTATTTCTGAGAGATATTGTTTTAACATAATGTACCTGTAATTATAGAATGTTCTATATCATAGTATAAATAATTTATTTTGTAAATCTAAAAAACTCTTTCCATGATTACTAATAAATTTTTTCAAAACATAAATATAGAGTTAAAAAAGTCTAATTTGAGCTTTAATTTATCAAATTTTCTCAGTAACAAATCCGTAAGATAAGCCGTTTTATATTTTTTTGTTTTGAATTGATATATTTTAGCTATTCCCTTATTAAATTCTATATCTGATTTTTTAAGCTGAGTAATTTCATTAGGTCGACAACCTGTTTCCCATAGTGTATCAAGATAAAGAGTGAAATCATTGTCTTTACAATGATTGATGAGCTTTAGATAATCTTGCTCATTAATAACAAGATCTCTTACCCCTACTTTAGGATTAGGAAAAGTTAAGGTTTCATAATCATCTCGGCTATATAATTTTTGTTTAATACAATAATTAAGAAAAGCCTTGATATTTGCAATATGTTTTCTAAGAGTATCTTTTTTATTGTTTTCCCATGATTTGATGAGCTTATTAAAAATCTCTTGGGTAAGATCTTCTATATAAGTAATCTCATGCTTTTGAAAAATTGATAGTAGATTTAACTTACCGTTAATGGTAGCTTTTGATAATTTTTGCAGTTCACAATGAGTAATATATTTCTGATAAATTTGTTTTATTGGCTTTTTTGATTCTGCTATCATAGATTCTTGTATTTGATGATGAGCTTGGATAATATGAT
>JBOFDR010000255.1:0-1604 GCA_051647205.1 Brevinema sp.
TAATATTAGTGAAAAAAAATCTAAAGCTCTCATCGCAAATGAAGATAAACTAAATGCTCCTTTTGATATTATTAAAGATAAAGATAGTATTCTTTGGAGAACTGACTTTAATAGTTATAAGATAGCAGTTTATACACCACTTCAAGGAATATATGGTAATATTGTAATGAATATTTCTCAGATATTAACTGATCAATACCCCTATATTTATTTTTCTGTACGAGCTAGAAATAAAGATGGTTCGCCATTGACAGGTATTGTTAGCGATGAACTTAAGGTAAAAGAATTTGATCTCCCAATTGATGAAGTAATCATATCAGGAACAGAAAAAGCTCGTTCTAAGATGCTCACTCATATACTAATTGATCGCAGTATGACTTCTGAAAAATTCATGCCACAATTAGAATATTATCTCAAAACTTTTTTGACTAATAACCAAGCTGATGATCTTATACAAGTTACCTTAGTAGATGATAAAATATATCATTCTGACCGTATTCCTGCGAGTATTACTAAAGTATGGGATTTTATTACTAATCAAAGCCCTAAATCTTTGATTCCTGTTACTTGGGATCAACCTATTTATAATGCTATTACAGGTCTTCTTAACAATTTACGAAATAAATCATTAATCGTGTTTACATCAGGAGAAGGATCTAATAGTGCGTTTACTACTTATGGTGCTGATATTCTTAAAACATATGCAGATCAAAACAGTATTCCTATTTATGTAGTGAATTTTAGTCACAAAAACAAAGAATTTTGGGAAAAAATCGCAAAGAAATCACATGGCAACTATTATCATGCTGTTCAAGATGCTGTAAGTATTTTGAATCTCTATACGACCATTAAGACATCACCTCCTTTAGAATATTTGATCGAATATGATGCCTATAATTATGCAGATACTCCAGGATTATGGGTGGATTTAGGTTTACAATTAGATCGATTTGGAGTGAACGGTGCTACAATGAGTGGGTATTATGTCCCTTCACACCCACCAAAAATTATTGATTTGAGTAAGGAATTATTTTGATGAGATATATTATCGGATTATTTGGTATGACAGGCTCAGGTAAGAGTACAGTCTGTAATTTTTTTGAGAAACAAAGCTGGCTTATTATCAATCAAGATTTATTGGGGCATGAAGTTTTACAAGAATTTCCAAATAAGATTGCGGAGATGTTTGGTGCCGATGTTCTTGATGAAGGTGTAGTTAATCGCCAAAAATTAGGACAAAAGATATTTTCAAATGATAAGCTTCGTTATGAATTAATGAATTTTTCTTATCAGATCATTATTAAAAAAACTAATACTCTTATTTCAATAAATCCACAAAAAAACGTCCTTATCGAGGGGGCGTTTTTTTTCAGAGTAATGGAGGGAATTCCTTATACACACTTAATGTGTATCTCTGTTCCTGAAGATTTACTCTATGATAGATTAATAAAGCGTGGTCATAATAAAGAATGGATTCAAAGAGTTATTGTAAGTCAGCAAGAAATTTATCACTATCAGGATAAAGCAAATTTTGTGATTGATAATAGTCAAGATAGGTATTTTTTGATTCAACAACTCAAGCAGGTGCTTTTGTCGCTTAGCTA
>JBOFDR010000256.1:0-6095 GCA_051647205.1 Brevinema sp.
GGCACTTAAATTTCCTGATCTTTCATTTGATATACCTCAGAGCTATATAGATTCTCCAGGGTTTAATACTATTTTAATAACGGATCTAACAGATTTGTCACTTGCAGGCCGTATAATTTTAGAGTAAAAATAAGAAAATAAAAACGTCTATTAGACGTTTTTATTTTGATTTAGCACCAATCATGTAAAAACGATTTGACTTTTTTATAAAATAATCGTATCATAGAATAAAATAATTATAAAAATTTCATAAATATTTTGGAGGCAATTATGTCTATGATTGTGGATATCAGAGCAAGAGAAATTCTTGACTCCCGTGGAAATCCTACTGTTGAAGCTGATGTTATTTTAGAAAACGGGGTTATTGGACGTGCAGCAGTACCAAGTGGTGCTTCTACTGGTGAAAATGAAGCTGTTGAGCTTCGTGATAATGATAAAGCTCGTTATTTAGGAAAAGGTGTTCTTAATGCTGTTGATAATGTTAACGAAGTTATTGCTGAAGAAATCATAGGAATGGAAGCGTTAGATCAAGTTTCTCTTGATAAAGCAATGATTAACCTTGATGGTACTCATAACAAAGGAAAATTAGGAGCAAATGCAATCTTAGCCGTTTCTATGGCTACAGCAAAAGCTGCTGCTGAGTATTCTGAACTTCCTCTTTATAAATACTTAGGTGGACCTAACGCTAAAGTATTGCCTGTGCCTCTATGTAATGTCATTAATGGGGGATCCCATGCTGATAACAAAGTAGATTACCAAGAATTTATGATTACTCCTATTGGTGCTCCTACATTCCGTGAAGCAGTTCGTTACTGTGCAGAAACTTTTCATGCTTTAAAATCTGTTCTCAAATCAAAAGGATACAATACTGCTGTTGGTGATGAAGGTGGATTTGCTCCAGATCTTCAATCTAACGAAGAAGCATTGCAGATTTTAGTAGAAGCGATTGCAAAAGCTGGTTATGAACCAGGAAAACATATTGCTATTGCTCTTGATCCTGCTACATCTGAGCTTTGGAATCATGGTGATCACAAAGGTTACAAATTTTGGAAATCTACAGGAGATGTCTTAAACTCTAATGATATGGTTAACTATTGGATCGAAATGTGTGGAAAATATCCTATTGTTTCTATTGAAGATGGTCTTGCTGAAAATGATTGGGATGGTTGGAAATTAATGACCGAAAAACTCGGAAATAAAATCCAAATTGTTGGAGATGATTTGTTTGTAACAAATACACAGTACCTCAAAAAAGGTATCGAAACCAAAACAGCTAATTCTATTCTTGTTAAAGTGAACCAAATTGGAACACTAACAGAAACTTTTGATGCTATTGAAATGGCTAAACTAGCTAACTACACATCTATTCTTTCTCACAGATCTGGTGAAACCGAAGATGCAATCATTGCTGATTTGGCTGTAGCTACCAACTGTGGACAAATTAAAACTGGGTCTATGTCTCGTTCTGATCGTCTTGCAAAATATAATCAACTTCTCAGAATTGAAGAACAACTTGGTGAAAATGCGATCTATAAAGGTTCGGAAACCTTCTATAATCAAGGTCGTGTATTCCAGCCTCTTTATAAATAAACTTATAAAGCTTATCAATAATATAATTACCCTTGACAGATACAGCCAAGGGTAATTATATTATTACCAAATAATATAATTAAAATTCTTAATTTGGGTGTGTTATGTCAAATCAATTTCTTAGTGCTATAGATCCTAAAGGTAGTTACTTAATCAAAATTACATTGTGGAGTTCTATAGTAATTAATATTTGTCTTGTATTAGCAGCAGTTTTGATAGGGATTCACACAAAAATTCAATCACTGATCTTGGATGGACTTCATTCATTTACCGATCTATTTTCTGATATTTTATTACTAATTATTTTCCCTTTTGCTTATAAAGATAGAGATGAAGACCATACATATGGGCATTCTCGTTATGAAGATATCTTAAGTTTATTGATAGGTGTATTGATTATTAATGCATCTTTTCCTTTTTTACAAAATGCTTACCATGCTATTATTCTTAATAACGAAAGTAATTCTTTATTATTAACAAAATCAGCATGGGCAATCACTATTGTAACAATTATTCTAAAAGAATTATTATATCATACAACTTTCTTTGTTGGAAAAAAAGTAAATAGTACTATGCTAATGGCAAATGCGACCCATCATAGAAGTGACATGTTTTCATCTTTACTTGTTTTATGTTCTTTAATAGGAGTTTACTGTGGTTATCCCAAAACTGATAGTTATGTAGCTTTTTTACTAGGTTTATATTTAATTTATTCTGGTATGAAAATTATCTGGACAGCGATGCATGTCTTAACAGATAAAGCTCCTATACATGACGTTGTTGCAATCAAACGAGTGCTTAGTAGTCTTGATGGTGTTTATGGCTTTCATGATCTTCGCCTACGACAAAGTGGACCTTTTATTATGGGTGATGTTCATTTAGAATTAGATGGTCATCTTACTATTATTGAAGCACATGAAATCCTTAAACAAACTCAGATATCTGTTCGAGAAAAGCTTCCACATCTTCGTTATTTTACGATTCATATTGATCCTTATAACTCTTAATTTTTTATTTAGTATCTATAGTAAAAATAGGTGTTTTTATGGAATTTAATTCATATAATGCAGATGAATTTTTAAGTCAATGTGGTGATAAAAAAGAATTAGTAAATCAATTATGTTTTGTAATTAAAAAATATTTCATAAACATTTTTTGGATATATAATGCTTCTGAAGTATCTATGATAGGATTTGGTGCTATAGAATATAAAGGCAAGGATTACCCTATTGTTGGAGTAAGTCCTCAAAAAAATTATGTTACTATTCATATCATAGACCATGAATTCCTCGCACAATTTTCATGGAAAAAAATTAAAACAGGGGCAGGATGCCTCAAAATTAAATCATTAAATCCTGAAGATATGGATTATGTGATTGAATTAATGTCACTTATAAAAAAAAAACACCTTCATTAAGAGGTGTTTTTTTATAAGTTTTTATTTTTGAGGATTTTTAGATTCCTTAATGGTACCTTTGAGGTTTTCTTCATATTGACTATCATCAAGGGGATGATCTGTTATGTTCCACGGTAAAGAAACCATCTCCTTATCTTTTTGTTGAACATCATAGGTGCCGCCAACAGATTGACCGCCATTAATAATAAGGTTATGAGTTATGGTGCCTTGGTAGATTCCATCTACTTGGAATGTTCCTACTAACTTGCCTTCTTGGGCAAGTAGTTTAAAAATTTGTACTTCGTATAAACCATTAATCTTTAGCCCTTGGTCAATGAAATCCCTATAATCAATCATTACTTTGAATGGTCTTTTAATAATTCCAGTAGTTTTATAGATCAGTTGACCACCTCTCCATCCTTTTTTCTTTTCACCAAAAAAATTAAGCATTTTCATTGTCCGAATCCTAGGTAAGGATGAATCAATCGCTTTTTGGAATTCTAAAAAAAATTCTTTATCTGTTACTTTTCGGAATCCTGTATTTGTCAATGATACAATAATTGATGAAGTGTTGTTTGATATTTGGTACGCATTAATAACATATTGGTGCATTCCAAAAGAAATACTCGAATCTGTATATGATGTATTAGATGTTTTACTCACCAATATATCCACTGGAATTTTTTCAACTTTGCCTCGACGAGTTTTTTTAGGAGCATCATAGGAACGTTCGACGTTGTAATAATCAGCTCCACTTATTTTAAACCACGATAATTCTACTTTATTATTAAAATCACCTTGACTAACGGTTAGGTTGTAATTAGTTGTCTGAGCAAAAGAAATACTAACAGTTAATAACATAATGGGAAGAAACTTCATACTAACTCCATTGATGAGAGAAATTACTTTTCTATTAATTTTGAAATAAAGAATGTTTGTTTTTAAGATGTTGGATAATATGATTGTGAATTTCTTCTATTGTTTGATTTGCATCACAAATATTAATATAAGAATATTCTTTTGCAATTTTTAAGTAAGATTCTCTAATAGTATTATGAAACTCTAAACTCTCTTGCTCAATCCGATCCAAACTAGTTTCTTGGTGTTTTTTATAAAGTCGTTCTTCAGCGACCTGTTTGGATATAGATAATAAAAAAGTATCTTCTGGTTCTAAATTAAGAGTTGCGATTTTGGAGATTGTTTTTAGTTCGTTAAGATCTAATTTTCGTCCGAATCCTTGATAGACTAACGAGGAATGAAAATAACGATCACTGATAACTATAAAACCTTGTTGAAGATGAGGTTTAATTATAGTTTCTGTGAGGTGAGCACGAGAAGCAGACAAGATAAAAAACTCTGTAAGTCCTGTGCATTCTTGAGTGAGAAGAATATTACGGAGTTGTTCTCCTGTAGGTGTGCCACCTGGTTCACGTACGAGGATCGCAAGAATATTGTTTTTATTGCAGTATTCTAGGAGCAATTTACTTTGGATGGATTTTCCGGAACATTCAACGCCCTCAAATGTAATAAATAAACCCTTCATAATATCCTCATGTTATTTAGTTCTCATATTATAAAATAGCTTTTCTATTTTGTCAAATACTCTTGCTTCAAAAAAATTCAAAGAACATGATTATTACTTGACGATAATTGATTTGTTTTTTATAATATATAGTATATTACTATTATAAAAATTACTATTGGTTTAGGAGATACTTATGACAACAAGATTATTAGGGATATTATTACTATTTTCGTCTATGGCACATACAAAAATATATCAAGATATTCATTTAATGCTTCCTATGGAAAGATCTGTTTTAGCTCAATCTATGGAAGAAGTCGCTAAAGTTTACGAAGAAATTGGTAATAAAGCAAAAGCAGATCAATATTATAAAGTGGCTTTAGAGGTTTATCCTCTAGGAGATCGTGCTCATGTATTAGCAGAAAAACTAAATACGAAATTAGATGATGAGAAAACTTTTGATTATTATGAACAAGAAGGACTTCGTTTTTCTAATAAGAAAAATCATAAAGCAGCATTATTAGCTTTTATGATGGCACTCCAAATTAAAGCTACTTTTCCTCTATATCAAAATCTGGCAGATACATACCGTGCTTTAAAAGATGAACATAGTGCAGCTACTTTTGAATCTTTATCTAAAGGGATTATTTCTAAATAATTATATCTAAAATTTTTAAATTAAAAAATAAAATAAGCTACTTGCAGGTAGCTTATTTTTGTCTCATGAGGAATATATGCCATTAACTTTTGATGATCCTAGTATTGTTTTTAATGTCACCACTGGAACTATTTTAGAAGCCTCTGCAGGCAGTGGAAAAACCACTATTCTTACAGAACGATGGATAGCTTCTTTTTTATATCTTTTAATTTGGGAGAAAAAATCTGTCTCTGAGGCTTTTCATTCTATTGTTGCTCTCACATTTACTAAAAAAGCAGCGACAGAAATGAAAATTCGTATTAGAAGTCGTTTGTTAGATCTTTGGGATAGTGGTGAATTAGATTATTTTTTGGATCAAATGAAAGAGTATATTGCTGAATTTCCTCTTCCAAAAGATCAAATAAAAAATCACCTTCTTTCAATCCGTGATGAGATTGATGATCTTACTCCTTCTTTATCTGTGACTACCATCAGTGCTTTTGTGCTTGAGGTTTTACACAGTAATTCTTTGGAATTGAGCTTTGATATTGGAAATCCCGAAGATCAAGGCTATGATGCTTCTATTGCTGAGCAAGAAAGCCAAACACTTCTTTTACAGCGTCTTTTATCACATTATTACGAAAAACATCCTGCTCAAAAAAGTTTTGAGTTAGGGGTTTCTCTTTGTGGATTTAATCTTTGGAATAAACTATTTATTCAATTACGACATATTATTGCTAATTTTGGCGACACTGCGATTACAAAGAGCTTGGAAAATTCTTCTTATTTATTATGGAAAAATCAAATGATCTCTGCTTCTCTTAGCGATGATCCAAAACAAAAAGTTTGGGATCTATTAAATAACAAATGTTTTGATTTAATCAATGTGTTAGATTGTGAACGAAATTATTCCAAAGGCAAGCTTACCTCTGAGAATGAAAAATTTT
>JBOFDR010000257.1:0-1727 GCA_051647205.1 Brevinema sp.
GGGCTTTTCTTGTAAAAAAGTGTATCTTTTTTGTCTAATTAGTCTAAATAAGAAGGTGCAATTTGATAAGGTGTTGCATATATTTAATTAAGATCTAAACTAATTTTTCACACATTGGCAATTACAATATCTCTCAGGTTTTAGATTACAAATCATAAATATTAACGCTTTTATACTTGGATGTTTATATTTTCTTTTTATCACTGTTCTTCTTACTTTTCCATTGTTATCAAAATATTCTGTCTTTTCTTTATAATGATAACCACAAGCCTCTTTAAGTATTGCGTTTTCTATATCTATTGCTAAATCTTCTTTACTCTGTTTAATACTCTCATCGAACTCTTTTTTATAGTCTCTATGCTTCGGATTTGTCCAATTATAAAAACTTGCTTTTGATACCCCTAACCCCTTAATGATATCTGTATTTCTGTATCGTTGATGTCTTGTAATAACATGCTTTGCTCTCTTTGGCAATGTATCTTGATATTTCATTTTATAACTCCATTAACTAACTTTGTCATATTTCATATCTATATATTACTATCTAATAGTTTTCGACGGATACCATCATCCGAGCGATTAATATAATGTTTTGCTATTATACTGATATCACTATGTCCAAGTAACTTCGATACTAAGTGGATATCCTTAGTTTTGTTTAAGATCCTAGTACCAAAACTATGCCGAAAAGCGTAAAGACAATATTCTTTATTAAGATTCAAGCTATCCCTTAGATCTCTAAATTTCTTTGCATAATATTCTTTCTGTTTGTCATGTCCTATAAACAAGTATTCGTTTTCAATCTCATTAAAAATGCTCAATAAAGAGTCGGTTAGATAAATAGCCTTAAATTTCTTAGTTTTGTTTTGAAAGATCTTTGATGAGCCTTTATCAAAATCAATATCACTCTTTTTAAGATTGATGATTTCACTCGGTCGGCATCCAGTCTCCCAAAGTGTCATCATATATCACTTAAAATCATCATCTTTACAATTTTCAATCAATTTCAAATAGTCCTTATCATCAATAACAAGATCTCTAATACCTTCTTTTTGCCTTACAAAAATCAAACTTTCAAGGTCTGCTCTATCATAATATCTTTTCTTAAATACAAAAATTCAAAAAGGCTTTGAGGTTTTTCATATGTCTATTAGCACTATCTTTTTTATGCTCACTAACAATATCACTCACAAATTTTTGATCAATCTGATCTAAATATTTAATTCCTTTATCTTTGAATAACTTATTTAATCGCTCTTTTGACTGCATGATACTCTTGCTAAGATTATGAGTAAGACATAAATCAATATATTCTGTATATGCTATAAAAATACTCTTTCTAGCTTTCCGAACACATGATGTGTGGGGTGCAGAAATTGACATGATGTTAAAATTTCTGCGTTCATTAATAGGTTCATCACTTTTTTGATTTGATAAGCTTTTAGAATCTGTGAATTTATTCGTTATCTGTGATAATAAATAAGCTT
Organism: Brevinema sp.; assembly: GCA_051647205.1. GTDB lineage: Bacteria > Spirochaetota > Brevinematia > Brevinematales > Brevinemataceae > Brevinema_A. The sequence goes on from JBOFDR010000257.1 coordinate 1,488, forward strand.
CATACATTTTTTGAGCAAGATCTTTATTCTTTGTTTTTAGAGACATTCTTTTATATCTACTGTCAATCTTATATTCCAAATAATAGATTCCATTTCGTTTTAATAATCCCATATTGTGTACTCCTAAAATGCCGTTAATTAAGATTGTTTTATTCTTAGTGGATTAAACGGCACGTTTATCGAGTTTTTGCTCTGTACAATTTCTGTACAAATGAGATTTTATCTTTAAAACAAAAAAAG
>JBOFDR010000258.1:0-2326 GCA_051647205.1 Brevinema sp.
CAAGAAGGAGAATTTATAAATCTTTCTTCAGAAAAAATTAATGAAGAAGCACAAAATTTACGAAAGTCTTATGAAGCTATTATGATTGGATATGACTATAATTCTTTTGAAAATGAATTATTAAGTACTTTTTCTAAAAATCCTCCAGCTACTATTATTATTGATCCAAAACTACAAATATCCTTCTCTTCCAAAATAATTGCTCAATCTTTTTTAAATTCTAAAATTATCATCGCTACTCTAATTTCAGATAAAGAAATAATCCAATCATTTCAAAAACAAAATATCAATATTATTGTATGTAAAAAACAAAAAAATGGTTTAATTGATCTAAATGACTTATTAAATCAATTATCAACAATAAAGAATATTTTGATTGAAGGAATAGGATGGCTCGCAACTCTTGCTCTTGAATCAAAAATTGTTGATAAAGTCAAAATATCTATCAATCCAAAAATTTTACACTCTTCACTTGTTCCTATTTTTGCTAATAAACAATTTATAAAGATTGGATCACATTTTGAGCTGAGAGGCTATAAGATTAAAACAGATCAGGAAGATATCGTTATAGAAGGATATTTTAAATGAGTATATAAGCCTATTAAATATTATTTAAATTAACATTAAGGAGCAAATCACATGTTTTTCACCACAGTTCATAAAGCTGTTAGCGAGCTTAGTCAAGGAAATCCAATACTCCTGATTAATAATAAACAGGATGGTTTATTAGATGCTTATATGATTTTCTCAGCAGAACTTATTACTATCGAAAAAATTGATTTTATTAAAAAATATACTAATCAAATTATTATGGTACCTATAGATAAAGAAATAGCAGAGTCTTTGAGTTTTTCTTCTAAAAATCGTATAGATTACCCAATTGAGTCGTATCAAATAAAAGATTTAGAAGTACAGTATTCTAGTACTTCAATGATCCAATGTATGTCCATAAAAAAAATATGTGCTAATTCTTATAAAAAAGAAGATTTTTGTAGTGATGGAAGCATCTTTCCTATTATTGTTGATAGTCATAAAGAATATGAGGTAAAAGGAGATTGTGCCTGCATCTCTGTTGATTTATCAAAATGGGCAGACTTAGCTCCTGTATCTGTAATTGCTATACTAAATCCTGCTATTTCAAATACAATCACTCATTTATATGATTTCGCTAGAAATCATCATGTGAAAATGATCTCTACCGATTTAGTTCATGAATATCGATTAACAATTAATCCTCATGTTATCAGAGAAGTTTCAACATTACTACCAACAAAATATGGCGAGTTTCGTGTTTATGGATATTATGATGAATTAACAAAAGAGAACCATATTGCCTTTGTTAAAGGTAATATTAACTGTGATAAGCCTATTTTGACACGTATTCATTCAGAATGTTTGACAGGAGATTTGTTTGGATCAGAGCGATGTGATTGCGGTGATCAGCTTGAAAAAGCGATGAGAATGATTCAGTCTACTAATGAAGGAATTTTAGTCTATATGAGACAAGAAAACCGTGGAATTGGAGTTATTAATAAAATAAAATCTTATGTTTTACAAGATATGGGACATGATACTATTGAAGCAAATACTAAACTTGGTATTTCATACGATAAGCGAAATTTTAATATTGCTGCTCGTATTCTTAAAAATTTGAATGTTAAAAAAGTAGAATTAATGACAAATAATCCTCAAAAAATTAAAGCAATAGAACAAGAAAGAATTGAAGTTGTAAGGAGAATCCCCTTACAATCGGTATGCACTGATAAAAATATTATTACTTTAAAAACAAAAAAAGAAAAAATGAATCATTTGTTAGATATTTAAGCGATATTTTAAATAGTGAAATCACTACCAAGATACGTACGACGAGCTTCTTCATTTTCGACAAGATCTTGCACAGTACCACTGACAAGAATTTGACCATCATAACAAATATATGTTCTATCAACAATTTTTAATGTCTCACGAACGTTATGATCTGTAATCAGAATCCCCAAGCCCCATTTACTTCGTAATTCTAGTACAAGGCGTTGAATATCAGCAATAGCAATAGGATCAATTCCTGTAAAAGGTTCATCCATTAATAGAAATCTAGGTTGAATAGCTAAAATACGAGCAACTTCTGTTCTTCTTTTTTCTCCCCCAGATAACGTATAACCTTGTTGTTTACGGATTTTTTGAAGACCAAGTTCAGTGAGTAAATTTTCTACAGAATTATTTATCTCTGCTTTTTCAAGACCTCTAATTTCAAGAACAGCACGGATATTATCCTCAACACTGAGGCGTCGAAAAATAGACAATTCTTGAGGAAGATACCCTACTCCTT
>JBOFDR010000259.1:0-3775 GCA_051647205.1 Brevinema sp.
AAAAAAGGTGAATGGGTTACTGTCGGTCAACGAATTGGATCTAGTGGAAATACAGGAAGATCAACAGGTCCTCATTTACATTTTGAAGTTAGAAAATATGGACAACCTAAAAATGCTTTCCTTAATGGTTTGAAATTACAATAGTTCTATAATAAGATATTAAAAAGATCAAATAAGACAAGCAGTTTATAAAGATTAACACTTCTTTATAAATTGCTTGTCTTATTATTTGACATATATTGACTTATATTAGAATCCATTATTTCGGAGTATATTCTGCCTAGAATTTATTTGTTTTTTTTTCTATTATTTTTATTTCCACGACTGTCTTTTACTGTTTATGAATATCCTTTTAATACTACTCCTTATAAACTAAAAGAAATTAACTCAAAACATTTTCGTATTATTTATTCAGACAAATCAGCTCAAAAAGCCTATGAAATAGCAGAAATGGCAGAAGAGCAATTTACTAGATTAACCGAACTCTACGGTCCTATTCAAAGCATCCATATGCCTATTCGTGTAGTTGTTTCTTCAGAATACCAAGATTCCAATGGATTTGCCAGTACCTATCTCTTTCCGACCATTCACCTCTACACAAGTATGCCTCCGAACATCTCAGATTCTCACTCTTTCAGTGAAGAACAATATTTAAGTACATTGTTATACCATGAATTAGCACATATTGTTACTCTTTCTTTCCGTCATAAATTTAAAGGTGGTGGGATCTGGCAAATTTTTTCAGATACTATTTGTCCCACAGTTGTTTTTAGTTCTCGCTCCTTTATAGAAGGTGCTGCTATCGCACGAGAAAGTGATAATAAAAGAGGGCGTCTGAATGATCCTTACTTGTATCATCAGATGAGAAGAGATCTTCTTGATAATAACATTCAAAGTTTTGCTGAATTTAGTGGTGCAAAAAGTACTTTTGGTACTGGTTCCTACCCTTATACTTATGGATCTTTGTTTCATGATTATATTAGTAAAAACTATAATAAGTATTTTGACATAGAATTTTGGACAAAAGCATCTCAATGGAAACTGACAGGTCCTAACATCAAAAAAATCACTAAAAAAAAACTATCTACTCTTCATAAAGATTTTTATACAGATTTATCTAATAAAATTATATCTTATGAAAATCATAAGAAGTTACTATTCTCTCCTAAAAAACAACAACGATTTCATTCTATCCAACAAATTAATGATAATCTCTATTTTTACAATTTTCAGGCAAAAATTCTCTACAAATATCATCTTCCAACTCAAAAAAAATCCATCGTCGTTTATGGAAATAATGAATGGGAATCTATCTCAGTATCTCCTGATGAAAAATCACTTTTTGTTTCTGGAAGACGACAAATTGATAAAACAGCTGTTATATTAGATATCAAAACATTAGCACTAAACTCAACTGCTCATATTGGGCTTAAACAAGTAGTATTTCTACCTACCTCTACCACTTCCAATATTATTTTTACTGCAATTGAGCTTAATAACGACTATCCAGAGCTAATTCTTTATACTAATGGTCAAAAAAAAGTACTATATAAAGGAAATCGTTTTGAATATCCTGATGCCCCTATTAGTATTGATGGTACGAATATTTATTTTTTACATCGTCATAAAAGTCAAACCTATATTTCTTATTATAATATTATTACTGACACTCTTAAAACAATCAACAATCCAGAATTAAAATACATTCGTTTTTTAACACCAGCTAAAGATCATATAAGTATCTCTTATGCTTCTGATGCAGATTCTTTTTATAAACGTGCTATTATTAAAGATGATAAGATCACTTTTATTAAAAATAATATTAAAGGTGAGATGTTTGATTCTATCTTAAGTGGTAACGATTTAATTTATCGAGCATCCTTCTCTAAGCAAGATAATTTTATACAAGTATCCCTTAGCAATTTGTCATATACAACAACAGTATTATCAACAACATCTTTACCAAAACTAGATCCACCTCCCATTCCTATCCCTAAAAATATTACTCGCTATCAAGGAACAAAGGATCTCGGAAGAATGTCTGTACATGTTTTAGCATCTCCTGAAGATGCTGGATTAAGATTGTTATTCTTAGACTCTACCGCTGAAAATATTGTGACGACATCTCTTAGATTCGATTTTGTAAAAGGAACCCCACAATTTCATTTTTCTTGGACAAACCAAGGTTTGCCTGTAAACATACATATAATTCTCTCAAATAACTATATCCAAGCAAATAGAATCTTTAATCTACAAGACCATCATTTTATCACGACATCTCTAGGTTTCGATTTTGTAGGTAAATCAAGTATTCTAATAGGATCCTACAAACTTTTCTCTAGCATTGCTATTCAAGCTCGTCTAACAGGAGATCATCACCTTCATCCTTTTCAGTGGCATAATTTAGAAACAATACAACTTATTCAAACTATAGGGGCAAGTTGGAGAAATCATGCTTCTGAAGGAGCTTATGGATTTTATAGGCTTGTAAGCTTAGATCTCTCATTAAAAAAAGACTATCTGGATCCTAGGACATTCCGTAGCGATATCAAATTTGCCTTTTCGTTACCTTATATTCCTATTCTGATCGAAGGCTATGCAGCTTTTGATACAACTAAAATATCAACAGATGGACAATCTACATTGGGATTTAATTTACTACCTTCTTTTTATGAATATCAAAATTTGAATGTCGCAAGTTTTTCTGCTTATAGATGGATAGCAGACTTACAATTATTTGCTTGGGAAGTTCAGAAAGGGATAGGATTCGGAGAATTTTATTTTGACCGATGGACTTTCAATACTGGTTATCGTGGGGGTTACTGGTCACGAGATCTACATTCTATTTATTTTCGTACCACTTTAGAATTTTCTTTATTGTATGGGAATGCACCAATAACTACATTTTTTGAAATTAATTACCCTTTCCAAACAGATAGACTAGGATTTAATTTTGGAGTTAACGTGCAAACTCCTATATAAATCAAAATATTAGCAAAAAAGTATTGACAAATCAGTATAATTTATATTATAATTGATAATATAAATGGAGAGATGGCTGAGTGGTCGAAAGCGGCTTCCTGCTAAGAAGTTGTCCTCGATATTAGGGGACCATGGGTTCGAATCCCATTCTCTCCGATCCTTAGTGAAGCTAGGTACTGCCTAGCTTCATTTCTTTTAAACAACAATTCCCCAAACCCGCGGTACACGGGGGATACGGAGTTACATGTATAGATACCAGTGACTTTTGAGAACATTTTTCTGAGAAAATTATGCCCCAACGGTAGGTTGTTCTCAAAACCACTTTTCCTCGGTCCACTCCTATTAAATTCACACCTATTTTCTACAAAAATAAACGCTCTTGATAGAGCGTTTATTCTATTTAATATAGCTAATTTACTAGGCAATAATCTCAGCATAATTTTTCATGATTTTAAGTAAGCAATGCATCTGCTCCTGCTTAGTTATTAAAAGCCCTGCATTAGTAAGTTTAATCAACACTTCTTTCTATTATTTTTCTTCTCATTCTATTCTCCATAATACCTTTTATTTACATCACTAGTATTGCTTTTGTATTCATAGATAAATCAAGTGTTTGGAGCTAATTATAAATATTAATTTACAGCCCTATTTGTCGCTCTTGTTCCTTAAAATTCATACTCGTAACCATTCTCAAATGATGGCTCGTTAATATATCCACATGTTCTCCCATTAAAATCATCTTCTGTTTTATAGGCGATAAAAATCTTAGTTTTAAAATCTTAGAGACATAGCT
>JBOFDR010000260.1:0-1906 GCA_051647205.1 Brevinema sp.
AAAACATGCTGTAAAGCTTTATTATTAGGCACTATACGCCACTGTAAAACTATACTTCTCACTCTGCAATAATAAACTACTCATAACATATAGTATGCTATAATCTAATTTTGCTTAATAAAATTTAATTTATTTTATAATCAATAGATTATTAAGATTTATATAATTTATATGATAGTAAATTTCCTATTAAGAGGAAAAAATTCGAAAAATTTGAGAATTTATAATTCTTTTAAATAAAGAATATTCATTAACTTTATACCTCCCTAAAAATAGGCTTTTTCCTTTAAAAAATTAAGAATAAAATACAAGTTACTTGCAAATTATTTGTATTAACCATAAGTAGTAGGATAAATACTTATGGTTTAGTATTTCCTTTTCTATTTCTCCTTTCATGATCACCTAATTTACTTTATTATAATTATGGGTAGGCATATCTACAATAATTCTAATTGGAGTTTGTCACTTAATCGTGGAGTTTTATTTTTGATAATTTTTCAGAACCTTGATATAGAAAGTATAATTGGCTATAAAGATTTTTAAATAGACTAGGAAGTAGAAGAAAAGATTGCATAGATAGATTAATATATTGATTACAAGACAAAACTTGATCAATAGTGGATATTTAGTTATGGAATTGTAGAATTTAGAGGAAATAATAAATCAGTATTAAGTATGATAAAAATCTTATTTTATAAATGTTTTAAAGACATAAAATCTCCCTCTTGAAATAGATTTTATTCTAATCAAGGGGAGTTTTTATTTTTCATATATATGAGAATATATTTATAAACGTCTGCCTCTAATACCAATCTCTTTATTTTGAGAAACATCTCTTATAGATGTTTCTGTAATTTCGAGTGTTCCTGAATTATTAGTAAGTACCCAAATATCATCAGCAAACATGCCGTGCCTTAAAGTTCCTGAAAGAGTGTAGGTTGCTTGGGTGTTGTTAATTGGAGTTAGGTGAAAAGTGGCCGTATATTTACTAACTGTAGAGTCATTCTTTATAATCAGTCTAAGATTTCCATTGGCATCTTCTTGTGTTTCATATGATGTAGTTGGCCATAACTCAAAGTTATTTAAGAGATTAGTATTAACTGCATTGTATAGAGAGACATGAAGACTTGATTTGTCTGTGGATCTCCATAAGTTTTGCATGAGTCCATCTCTAAAATTATCGGGTAAAGCCATAGGTTTTTCTTTACCTCTTTTGGCAATGAGGATGTCTTTATTACCATAATTATCACTATAATAAATACCTGTTTCATTCATATAGATAGTAGCATCAACATCATCAGGAACAAAGAGTACAGAGCAATTAAAAAGAACTTTACCAAGAAAATGAGCATTGGTTGCGGATATATTAGTGAAATCTCCAAATAGCGTAGATCCTTTGTAATTATCTAATGTACTAACACCAAAATAGTAGTGATTTTCAGATATATTTGAAATTGCTAGAGAATTAATCAAAATAGGCAGACGCTGGGTAGGATTAATAGGAAAATATAGATTCTCTCTAGAAGGTATCCACTCAGCAGGAAAATTATCATCAAAGGCCGCAGAAAAAGCATTGGGGTTTGGATGAAGATTGTACTCTGGATATCCTTGATTAGGTGGGTTAGGTGGGTTAGGTGTACCTATATTAGGCGGGTCGTCTGATTGTGGCGTTTCAGAATCAAAATTATATGGCGATGCGGACATATTACAAGATGTAATAAAAAATATCAAAAAAATGGAAAAAATATTTAAATTTTTTATCATAATGATCTCCGTGTAAGATAATTTGATGATTTGTCTATCGACAATGCACCTATCTTTCAAATAGCAATATTATATATATTAAAAATTTATTATTTGATCTCTAAATTACTTAAGGCAATATTTATTTATATATTTTTATAGG
>JBOFDR010000261.1:0-3068 GCA_051647205.1 Brevinema sp.
TCAGAAGTAAGTGTATTGATGATGTTACTGAGTAGAGTGATTTTTTGGTTGTATTGTCTTTTAATATTTGTTATCTTTAGATCTAATTGACTGAATTTCTTATTAACAAAATAAATGACAATAACCATAGCAAGAAAAACAGATCCACTAATAATGAATCCCAAGCTAAGAATTGACATAAGTTACCCTTTTAAAAATAATATTTTTATTATATAAAATTATATTAAAAAAGACAAGTATTTTTAATACAAGAATTACTCAAGATCACTGAGATCCCAGTCAGGATTTATTGTTAATAGCGATTCGATAAGAGCAATATCTTCAGGATGATCAATACTAAGATGTTTGAATGTTTTTGTAAGATAAGGACTCTCAGGTTCAAACACAGAGAATTGTTCTCGGTTTTTATAGATATATTGAGTGACATGTTCCCATTCAAACGGGTTTTTTGATTTTATATAGCTTTTTTCTAATGCCTCAAATTTAATAATTTCTATACCTGTTCCGAGAGGATTTCCTAAAAAATGACTAAGATCATACTGATCGTGTAACTCGATTAATTTTTCGCAAAGAATAATCGAGATCAAAGGATTATCTCCCGTAACTCGTATGATAAGATCATTTGTTTTAAGACCAAATTCTTTTCCTGCTAAATAGTATCGTTCTAAGACATGGTTTTCACTGCCACCAAAAACAGGAATAGAGCAGTGATGATCCTTTAAAAATGCTTTGAATGTCTTAGAATCTTTTTTAGGAGTGAGTAGAGCAATTTGTAAAGGGATATTGATTTTTTGGATTCTTTGGATTACTCTAATAATTAAAGGTACTCCAAGAATAGGAGCAAAGGCTTTTTCTGGAAATCGTGAAGAATCACAGCGACTTTGAATACCGACAAAGATTTTCTCAAATATTTTGTTTTTCATACTTTTATCATATCTAGAAAAATTGATACAAAAATTCTAATAATAAAGGATCTTTGGTGTGTAGTTCCATCACTAATCGGAGTGTTGGGTAAAGTTCATTGAGGTATTGAGCTATTTTCAATTTTGATAACGAACCATCGAATCGCCCATGAAGTATTTGAGATCGGATTTCATATATTTCTTTATAAAGATTATAATTGTCTATAGGAGGTATCATAGTGTTTTGATTTTTTAATTTAATCATTAGGTGTCTTACAAGAGCTGCTTTACTGGCAAATTGTTTATTAATAGGAGATTTACTTGCTCCATGAGAGGGATTATGAGCGATTAATAGTTCTAAGGCTATGCAATAATCAATAAATTTTTTGTAAATATCTTTATTCAAATGAGCTGTACGTAGTGTTCTTGCTAGTTGGATAAGTTTTGGTGAGGTGCTTTGTGCGAGCAATCCATCCCATAAGCCAGCTTGTTCCTCTAATTGATCAAGATCTTTGATCCTTTTAGAAGGATTTATCAGCATTTCAGCTGCTTTAGGAAGTTCTTTTTTGAGTGCTCTTAGTAATTGTCTATCCGATAAATGCCGAATATCACAAACGAAGCTTGCAGGATTACGAAGATAGGTATGGTCACTAGTGTATCCACATAAATAACCATAATCAACAAGCCCTTCCTCAAAAGGAAGATCTTTTTTAGACTCCACTAGTACCCATATTTTAGCTAATTTTTGGAGAAAAATCTCATCTAAAGATCCTGATGCTGATATTCCAAAAGGATATAATGTATAAAGAATACGTCTTTTTTCTGAATCAGATAATCTATGACAAAGAATCTCAATATTTTTCTGAAAAACAGGTAGTTCTTCTCCTTTGGGATTGCGTAGGGTGATTTGGTAAGTGTAAGATAATGTGATCTCATTAGGGAGAGGTCTAAAATAAAAGGTAGGTAACAAATTCATACTGCCTTCTTTTCCAAGTAAATTTATTAGATATTATACACTTATTTTCTTATTTAATCAAATCCTAGATTTTATATTTATCTATAAATTTTCATGAATTACAAGAAGTATCTTAGTATAATTCTTGCTTATACAGTAAAATTGTTGTATAATTTATTTTAATTTTCGTTTTTTAATGGAGGATTCTTGATGGGAATTTCTTGTGGAATCGTAGGGTTGCCAAACGTTGGTAAATCAACTCTTTTTAACGCACTAACAAAATCTGGTATTGCAAGTTCAAACTACCCTTTTTGTACTATAGACCCAAACATAGGTGTGGTCAATGTACCTGATACACGGCTTGCTGTCTTGTCTCAGATTTCAGGATCCAAAAAATTAATTCCTACAACTGTTGAATTTGTTGATATTGCTGGGCTTGTGGAAGGAGCTTCTAAAGGCGAAGGGTTAGGAAATCAATTTTTATCAAATATTCGTGATACAGATGCTATTATCATGGTGACACGTTTATTTAATGATGAAGAAGTAATCCATGTCGTAGGCTCTGTTGACCCTGTTCGTGATATTAGAATTATTCTTGATGAACTTTCCTTAAAAGATCTTGAAACCATTCTTAGTATTAAATCCAAACAAGAACGTCAAGCGAAAATTGGTAATAAAGAAGCTAAAGAATTATTTGATTTGATGGTAATATTGGAAAATACACTTAGCGAAGGAAAACTGATTTATCAATGTACCTCATTAACTCCCAATCAACAGATCTTAACCGATAACTATCGTTTTTTAACAAATAAACCAATCCTGATAGTTGCAAATGTTGCAGAATATGAAGTGAATGATCCTTCACAGAATCCTCATTGGGCAAATCTCAATCAAAAAGCTGTAGAGCTTAGTGCAAAAGTATTACATCTCTCTGCAAAAATTGAACAAGAAATTTCTGAGCTTGAAGATGAAGAAGCTCAGGAATATATCCAAGAACTTGGTTGGGAAGATAGTGGATTAAATCGTTTGATTAGAGCAGGCTATGAACTATTAGGGTTGATTACTTATCTCACTACAGGTGAAGTAGAGACAAGGGCTTGGACAGTGTGTACTGGGGCTCTTGCACCTGAAGCTGCTGGTGTAATACACACAGATATGCAAAAAGGTTTTATTCGTATGGAGACAGTGGCCTATGATGATTTAGTGGCTGC
>JBOFDR010000262.1:0-13407 GCA_051647205.1 Brevinema sp.
TAGATGAAGTAATATTATCACTTTCTAATAAGGAAATCGACTTATCTTCTTCAAACATAAGACCCTCTTCATTGGTATTTTATAATTTTGTTTGTAATTAAAGACATATTAAGGGCAGAAAAATTCTGCCCTTAATATAATGAAAATCTTATAATCTGCAATTAAATTGTTAGCTGTTTGATGATACTTGACCTAAAATATAAATTTTTGCACTAGCAAAATTACTCCAAACAGAGTTTTTAACACCTAATACTTTTTGATAATAGGTGATAGCTTCGGTATAATTATTTTTAATCTCATAATTTCTGGCAATAGCAATCAACAAATAGTCATTCATATATTTCTCATGATCTTTTTGAAGAGCGCTTTTAAATAAAGCAATAGCTTCTTCATGTTGCCCTTGCTGTTCTTTTCTGGTACCTTGACCTAACTCAATCAAAACACCCCAAAACTTTCGATGTTTTTTTTGTACACGATCTAAGTAATTGGAAGTCTTCATACGTTCTAGTAATTCTTGATCATCTAATAAAACATTTAAATAAGGAATATCAATGATTGATAGGTATAAAGCTGCTGCTCTAGCTGCTGCAATAGTATCACTATAATCAGAAATCAAGACATCTAGAGTTTCCATACCTTCTTTATACAGTGATTTTACTTGATCTCTTTGAGGATCATTTACTAAAAAAGTATAATTAGATTTTTCTTGTACTTGATTGCCTACAAAAACAATTTTTTGCCAAGCTTCATCAAACATATTCGCCGCTTCAGCTGATTTATCCATTTTTTTTTGGTACATAAAACCTGTAACTAAAGATGCAACAATAATAGCTCCAAATATACCTAAAACAATTGTTCTTTTGTTGATTAAATACTTCATAATTTGTTCTAGATCAAACTTCATTCTGTTCTCCAAAATATACTCTTTCGTATTTTTATTTATTTTTTAAGGATATCTGCAAACAAAGCACCTAATTTTGGAGCTTCATTTTGTTTTTGACCAAGGTATTTTTCAAGTTCTTGTTTTTCTTCTGATCTTGTGGCATCTCTAATACTAAGCTCAATAACCTGATCAAGAAGATTAATCTTTCTGAGAGAAGCACGAAGCTCATCACCAACTTTACAGATGGTTTTAGGATCAGAAACATGCTCTGCAGACAATTGAGAAACGTGAATAAAGGCTTTCAAATTACTCTCTACTTCAACAAAAACACGATCTTGAGTAATTTCTGTTACTTTCGCAGAAACTATTGCACCTAATCTATAATTATCTGCAAAGTTTTGATAAGGATTTTCAGAAAGTTGTTTGATTCCTAAACGAAGTTTTTCATTTTTAGCATCCACATGTAAAACAGTTGCAGTAATAGGATCATCTTTTTGGTATTTTTCTTCAAGATTAATATTTCTATCATTCCAATCAATATCTTCTTTTCTAATAAGGCCTTCCATTCCATTTTCAAATCGAACAAAAATACCAAAATTAGTAATAGAAGAAACTTTACCATGTTGTTTTGATCCAAGAGCAAAAGTTTTTTCAGATTGAGACCAAGGATTTTCAAGAAGATCTCTTAAAGAAACAACAACTCTTTTTTTAGAAAGATCCATTTCTTTGATTTTTACATTAATACGATCACCTGTATTTAATACTTTTTTAGGATCGGAAATCCTAGTGGTCCAGCTCATTTCAGAAACAGGTAATAATAATTCTACACCATTTTGGTCTTCTACAATCGCAAGACCTTTAGCAAAACGAATAACTTTTGCGACAATATTTTCACCAATTTTTCTACTATCAAAAAAGATATCAAGAGGATTAGTTATTGTTGCTTTTCTGGAAACACGCACAGATTTTTTAGCAGGATTAATTTCTAATACTTGAATATTGAAGGTATCACCTTTTTTAATAAAATCTTTTAAAGATTTAACAAACTTCCAATCATATTCTGTAATAGACATAAAACAAGTAATATTCTCAGCTCTTAAAAGAGCAAAGGTATCATTAACCACATCTACAACAGCAGGCAACATTGTACCAACGGAATATTGTTGTTGGAAAGTTTCAAAGTTTTCTTGTTGTAGTTTTTCTCTAATTACACGCTCAGATACGACGATACGGTTACCTTCATGTTTTATTACACATACAGTGAACACAGAACCAACTAATGCCTGAGCATTATCCCCTACTTGTACTTGAGAGAAAGGTAAAAATGCTTCTACCCCGTCAATAGACACCGTAAAACCTACTTGTTGTCCTTCTTTATTGCTAATAACTTTTTCTATTTTTGCAGACAGAGGAGTCTGTTCTAATGATGATTGGTATACATTTTCTTGAGCTTGATAATATTTTGCTTTTTTTTGTGATCCGTGGGGTATGCCGTCTTTTATACCATTTGCAGCAACAATAACCTTGTCACCAATATTAAGATCAGTAATTGTATCAGAAAACAATAACACCCATTCTGATTTATCACCAACAGATAAGAAATACTCAGTGGCTCCTTTATTGATAACCACACCTTCTACTAATTTTTCCTGACCCATATCATTGGGGATGCTCTCTCCTTGCATCGCACTTAAGAACAATTCATCATATGTACTCATGTCCAGTTACTCCCTACAAATTCTTCACAAAAGAATATCTCTTTAAAATATATTATCTATAAAATCTCGTAAAATAGCAAGTAAATTCACCATTTTTTCAAAGAATTAACAAAATTTAATATGTTTGTACCTTAATAATTTGAAAAACACCAACAGATCTGGTACCTTCATAACTAATTGTTTTAATTTTTTGAGGAACATACTGAGATTTATACTTAACCCATTGAATCTCAGTAGCAAATTTTTTCTTTTTATCTTCTAAGAAAACCACTTTATCTACCAATCCCAAAGTTCCTACTTTAAGTATATAAACAGTTTCTATATCTCCTCTATGATAGGACACATAGTAGGTCTGTTGATCTTCTGAAATTTTTTTAATCTGAAAACGATCTTGCAATTTCTCGTAACCTAGTGTAGATAATAAAGGAAGAAGCATCATATTAATATAAGCAGTATACTGAGATAAAGCTCTTTCATAAAAATGTTCTGTATCTTTAACCAAAAACTCTACACCTGTACGAGCATCATAAAGAACCTCTACACGATAAACACCTTTAATTCTATCACCAAGCAGTTTTTTAGCATCGCTTTGATTCAGTTCTGCAGAAAATGATTTTGCAGCAAGTTCGCCAAGATGTTTAGAGCGTAACTGATGGAATTCATCAAAGACATTATTGGTAGATGAAAAAAGTATCATTGGTGTTAAAAAGAATAAATAAATATACAAAGGCATAAACCGTCCTTAGGATTGATTATATATCAAAAAATAGTGATTTCAAAAATCGAGCAATAGGAGAATACTTGGACCACTCAAGTGTTTTATCAACAAAATTCTTTTTAGGTTCTTGAGGTTGAGTCATGACTGATTCATCTGTTTGACGAATGAATTCAGCGGAAGAAAGAACATTTGTTAAACGAAGTACTTTTAAACCATCTGCTCCATAAGAAGCAAGAACCTCCCTTCTCAGCCCTCCTCCTATAAAATAAGCAATATTTCCTTTTTGGTAAGATTCAGATTCGATGGTTAAAGTTTGATCCTTATTGACCCTAACTCCTAAAACACCATTAATTCCATCAGCTACCCAAAGAATATTTTCATAAGGGAATACCGAAAAAGCTTCTCCCACCAAAGCAACACGTGATACTTGTGTTCCAATTTTATTATTTTTAGTACGGTGGTACAAGACTAGACCGTCCAAATTATCAACAACTACATAATAGCGTTTATTATAAATCTCATATGGGATTACCATGGAAACTTCTGAAAATGGTTTTTTATGGAAATCAATAACATCATCTGTAATACGATCAATAATATAAAACCCATCTGGACCGGATGCAACGTATAAAAAATACTGATCGGCGACCATATGACGAATGTTTTTTATTACGGCATTTGTCTTAATGATATTGAAATCAGTTTTTATTTGAAATTTTGGTAATAACCTTAGAATTTCAGCTATAAGTTTGTTGTCTAAGATCTCAATAATTTTATAATATTGTTTTTCTTGGAATAATTTGAACACTTGTTGTAGATTCACACCGGCATTATTAAATTGTGGGATTAATTCAATTAACAAATGAGCCTGCTGTAATGCCGATTGGAAAAACAATTCTAATTCTTCAGGACTAAATTGATAGAGTGCATTTTTAATTGTATCCTCATCATCACTAAAAAATTTTCGCCCTACAGATTGGATTGTTTTTTCTATTTCTTGTCTAGCATTACCTATTGATCTTCTATTAGTCAGAGGGAAATAGTTAAGATCATGAAAATCGTCTGTTGGTATTTCTTCTCCTTGTAAAATCTTCAAATTAGATAGATAGGATTCTGCATATAGTGTTTCTGTTTCTTCAAACGTTCTCAAAGTACGTACTGGATTGCTCTTATTAACCAAATTATTGTAATTATTGTCTGAATTTACAAAAGATTGAAGAGGCTGTATATTAGAAATAATCCCCGAAAAAGCATTATTATTTTGCTCTGATAAAAATTTAGCTACCATTGGGTCTGTTAAAATATTTTGTATTGTATTTGATGAAAAATATGTTTTAGATAAATTGAGAACATTACTAAGAGTGGATTTATCAGTAATTTTGACAAGTTGTTGGAGTTGCCGTTGATTTTCAGGAGATAAAAAAGGAATATTGGTGATCAACTCATTAAAGGTGTTTTCATCATTAATAGCAAGTGAAATCAATGAATCAAAGTTTGTAAGCTGAGAAATATTAGTTACTCTTGCTGCCGACGGGGATTCCAAAGCCTGAAATAAATCTGGTAATAACGTTGCTTCCATTGAAGAAATAAGATCTACCAATCCTGTTATTTTAGGATATTCAAAAAAATCATTAGAAAGAAAGCTCATCTCATAAGTAAGCAACCCTTGATTTTCATCAGCCAATAAGATTTGGTATTTCCCTTCAGGATTGAAAGTAGTGATAGTATTTCTGATACGAAAATTTTGCTCAACAGCTAGAGACCCTAAAGGTTTCGTATATGAATCTGATATTTCAGCAATACCAATACCACCACCTTGTACAGTATCAAAAGAAAAAATAAGATTAGTAGCAAACTCTGTTTTTAAAATTTCTACTGTTCTTACAAAAATCTGCTCAAGATTTGCAGAGTAAAGATTAGTTAATGACAAGGAACGAACTGGCTCTATTGTATCACCAATGATACGATAGACTAAAATCCCACCAGATCCTGATGCTGTATAAATAAGATCATCTTGCCTTACAAAATAACGGATCTCTTCAGATGCAGGGGTTTTTGCTTCAGAAACCATCAGCAAAGGATAAGCTACAGAATTATCAAAAGTTAACTTTCCACAAGACATTATATTAGTACAACTAAACAGCAAAATTAAAAAATGTTTTGTCTTTAACACACATCACCATATTTTTAAAGTATCAGCATTTATTATAAATGGTATTGCTGAAAAATTCAAATGACAACTCAATAGAGAAAATTTCACTTGTTATTTTAAAAATAGTTGCAAAATAGCAAAAATTATTAGATACTTTAATATCACTGTTAAGCAAAACTAGGAGTATTTCATGAGATTTTTTGCCCTATTATTTCTTTTACAAATATCAGTTTTTAGTGTTGAACCAAAAACAAAAATAGAAGTTAATCCTCCTTTTATCGGCACTAATGAAACTGCAGAGATTATTGTCACTGCTATTAACGAAGAATTTATAGAACCTCCGATCCCTTCAATGCAATCGCCTAATTTTGACATTGCTTTTGTTAACACATCTGTTGTTAATAGAATTTTTTCTATTAATGGACAAATCACTAAAGAAAAAATGTTTCATTATGTTTATCAACTTATTCCAAAAAACACTGGTAAATTTATTGTTCCTGCATTTATTGGGACACTTAGATCGAAAAAAGAAGTTTATACAGAGCCGTCGCAAATAGAAATCAAAGCCGTTGATTTCCTACAAGCACCTTCTGGAAATTCTGCTTTTGGTAGTATTTTTTCGGTATTTGAAAATACTCCAAGAGAAGTATTTTTATATTGGAAACTCTCTAGCAATCAGACAATCCAAAACTCAGGAATTATTGCAGATATCTATGTCTATGCAGATGTACTTAATTTTTTAAAACAAGCATCTTATATTAAAGAAGTACAAAGAGTGATCTATAATGGGGGTGTGATTCATGAGATTCCTTTGTCTGAAGATATGAAAACACTAGATTCAGGTTATTTTGGTTCAAAATTATTTTATGGAAAATTACAAAAAAGATTTGTTTTATACCCTCTTAAAACAGGAACAACACTATTAACACCTCCTGTATTTGCTATGGAACAGCAATTTGGCAATTTTTATATCCAAGGGGAATCGGTCGAGATTCATTCCCGTGCCATAAGTGCTAATCCCTCTTATATCGGAGATAAATTGTCTGCAGCAATTTCCTTATCATCTAATGTGATTAGTTCTGCAGGTGAAGGAAGATTAATCTTAACGCTAAAAGGAAGTGGTCATACCGACTTTTTTACTAATCCTTTAAAAAATACTAAGATTGATGGATTGTTTATTGCTGAGCCAAGCACAAAACTAGATATTTCGATTGATTCAAACAGTTCTGAAATCATCATGACAAAAACATTTGAATACACGTTAATTCCTAATACATCTAAGACTCTTACGATCCCCTCCTTTGATTTTTCTTATCTCAAACAAAATCAAAGCACACATAAAATTAGTACACCGGCATTAAGTTTTGAAGGAGTTGTACAAGTATCTACATCCACTTCAAAAGAACAAAATATCTTAGCAAAACAAGCCTTCGTTGATCGTTCATATTACTATGCTTCAGGCATATGGCTTATACTCGGATCTATTGTTTTAGGAGTTGGAATGATGATCTGGTCATTATTAAAAGCACGATTTATTTCTCGATTAAATAGTGATGAAAAATTTGCCCGTGCAAATAGTGCAAACTCTAAGATGTCCGATTTCCTTAAAGAAAGTCACCTAGCCCTTACTCAAAACAATCTCAAAGACGCTGCAAGGCTTCTACGTCAAAGCATACTTTCTTATTGTACTGATAAATTTGGGTTAGCTCCATCAGCAAATCCTGATGATGTACTTAGATTTTTAAAAGAAAAAGAAATCTCCTTTCCTGAAAAAGATCTTATGAATTTATTAAGCAGTTTGGAATTTCATGCCTTTGCACAAGCTCCCTCTAAAGAAAAAATGATTACATATCAAAAAAAAGGTGCCGAACTTCTAAATATTATTTCTAAAATAAAATATTAACTTACGAGTTTTAATCTACTATTAAATAATCAAAATAAACCTCCCATTTTTGGGAGGTTTATTTTGATTATTTAATAGGAAGAGTGTTGGTGATGTATTTGATACGAAGCATAATACAGCCAATAATCGCTTCATAAATGATAGAACCTTTTAGTTTGGTTTCACCAATCGTACGATCAACGAATAAAATCGGTACCTCAGCTAGATCAAATCCAGCAGAAAAAGCAGTACTTTTCATTTCAATTTGAAACATATAGCCTTTTGAAGTGATTTTATCTAATAAAATCTTATTTAAAACATCTTTATGATAAGCATTAAAGCCGCCTGTTAGATCATAACAAGGGACACCTGTTGTCCACTGTGCATAGACATTTGCACAAATACTCAAAAAGAGTCTTTTCACATCCCAATCCAGCACTCTAACTCCACCAACATAACGTGATCCAACCACTACTTTAGTACCTGATTCCAGATGATCTACAAAATCTTTTAAAGAGTGAGGATTATGAGAAAGATCGGCATCCATTTGTATCACAAAATCACAATCCATTTCCATTGCTTTTTTAAATCCTGCAATATAAGCTCGACCAAGTCCTTCTTTTTTATCGCGTTCTAGCATAAAAATACGGGTTCCAAACTCTGAAAATTCTTTTACAATATTAGGTGTTCCATCAGGAGATCCGTCGTCTACGACGAGAATATCAAGAGATGTTAATTCTAAAACTTGGGGGATTAATCGTTCAATATTTCCTGCTTCATTATAGGTAGGTACAATCACTATTCCTTTCATGCTATGATCCTTTTTAGTATTTTTGTAAGATATATATATTGATTATAAGGGATGAATGAAAAAAATTCAACACAAATTACTTATTATGAATATTTGAAAAAAGCATCAAACAAAGATATAATAAAAAAGTAAATTTGAATATTTAAGGAAATAGTTTATGAAAAATCATGGTATTTTATACTTAATACTTTTTTGTCCTATTTTTCTCTTTAGTGTAGAAACAAAATTCATCCACAGTAAAAACTTTGAAAATATCTGGCTATGGCAATTATCAAACACTTCTGTTGAGCCACAACAACATATTTCATTACCAAATGAAACAAAAAAAATATTTTCTTCTAAAGAGCTTCTTTGGTCTGCAGAAAAAATAGGAGATAATTTTTTTCTTGGAACAGGAGAATCTGCTAAAATTATCAAGCTATCCCCAAATTTCATTGAAGAAAAAATTATTTATTCAAACAATAGTAAATCTCTTATTGGAGCAATTAAGCCTTTTGAAAACGGTCTACTAGCTGCTATTTCTCCAGAAAGTGAACTCGTACAATTTGATAAAGATTATAAAATTATCACTAATATTAGCATATCTAATACTTATATTTGGGATATTGTGCCTAATAGTAAAACACATACCTATATTTTAGCAGGTATGCCTGCAGAAATCTATTCTTTTTCTAATCAAATCCTTCAGCACATTATTTCGTTATCAAATGAAGAACACCTTATCAAAGGTCTCTATCAAGATGGAAAATTGTGGGTTTTAGGGGAAACAGCTCTCTATGAAATCAAAAATAATAAAGCAATAGCAGTAGCAAGTTTTAATGGAACAGCATCAGGATTCATTCATCATCAGAACCAATTTTATGTTATCGTCTCTGAAACAACAAAGAACGCTGAAGATCCCAAAAATGACCTTGTTAACAGTGCTCTATTTAGAGTTAGCAAAAACGGAAGCACAGAAAAATTATTCTCCACCAAAGGATTTTATTTTACAGGAATTGGTATTTTTAAAGATTATATTATTATGGGTGGTGATCAATTTGGTTTTTATGGAATGTATAACCTTATTACTAAAAAAACAGAGCTTGCTAGTCTAGGCACAGGAAAGATCATTGATATTTTTAACGAAAATAATCAACTCATCTTACTTACTACCGATGAATCAGCTTTATGGAGCGTTGGACAAAAAATAGCTTCCGAAGGTTCTTTTATTTCTGAAGTCTATGATACAGATAATTCTTCTTCTTGGGGAAAATTTCAAGCAAGTGTCTCTACTCCACCAAAAACAAGTGTAGATTTTTTTATTCAAAGTGGTGTTACCAAAGATCCAGATCTTTGGAGAGAGTGGCAAGAAATAAAAATAGGTCAGCAAATCATTGCTCCTAAGGCACGTTTTATCAGATTCAAAGCAGTTCTTAAATCTACTAGTAAAGTAAAACCTTATGTATACGAAGTAAAATTCCCTTATACTCAGGAAAATCTTGCCCCTGTATTTGAAAATGTGACGATTTCGCAATCTAATAGGGATACTCTTGTTTCTTGGATTGCAAAAGATCCTAATAATGACATTTTAGAATTTGACCTCTATCTCGCAGACGATGGTCTAGATAAAATAAAGATCACTCCTAAACCTGTCCAAGGTACTAATTTCTTGATTATGAACGAAATGTTCCCTTCAGGATATAAGCGTATTAGCGTTGTTGCTAGTGATAAACCATCTAACTCAACTAAAGAATCATTAACCGCAGAATACCACTCTATTCCTATCCTTATTGACAATGAAGCCCCTAATATAAGTACTATTATTATCAATAAACAAACAAAAAAAGCTTCTATTTGGGTGAGGGACGAACTCAGCACTATCAAGCAATTACTTGTCATAATTAATGGCACAGACCCTGTTTTGGTCCTTCCAAAAGATAAGATTTTTGATACAAAAGAAGAAGAATTTGAATTTGAAATTCCGGTTAAAGAAACATCTTTTATTCAAGTACACGCCACAGACTATGCTGGTAATACATCTACTAAAGGAATCACGATTACTCCTTAATTAAAATCAGTTAATTATCATATGGAAAATCATCATGACAAAAAAAATTATTCTCTTAGGTGCCACAGGATCTGTCGGAAACTCTGTCCTAAGCGTGCTTAAAAAATATCCTGAAAGACTGACTCTTATTGGATTTTCAGCATGGAATAATGTAGAAAAAGCAGTAGAAATTATTAAAGAATTTTCTCCCAAGTATGTTGCTTTAAAAGATATACACGATGATTTATCCTTAATGTTTCCTGATATCACTTTTTTATACGGAACTGAAGGGATTTTAGAACTTACAACAATAGAAGCCGACACAGTAGTATCGGCGATTCTTGGTACTGCTGGTTTTTTACCAGCATTATCTGCTTTAAATACAGGAAAAAACCTCATTACCGCGAACAAAGAAGCTCTTGTTGCTGGGGGGAAATTTTTAACAGAAGCCGCTAAAAATAATCAAAAAGAAATTATTCCTTTAGATAGTGAACATTTAGCTATTTTTGATTTGCTAAGAGGAAAAGAAAAATCTGAGATTAAAGAACTAGTCCTGACAGCATCTGGGGGGGCCTTTTTCCGAAAAGACATCTCTGCACAAACTAGCATCGAAGAAGTCCTGGCTCATCCTACGTGGAAAATGGGTGCCAGCATTACAGTAGGTAGTGCTTTGATGATTAATAAAGGACTAGAGATTATCGAGGCAATGAGACTATTTGATTTACCTCAAGATAAGATACGTGTTCTTGTACACCCACAATCCATCATCCATGGAGCTTTAAATATGACAAGTGGACATTGGCATTTACTAGCTTCACCGGCAGATATGCGATACCCAGCTTTGCATGCCTTATTTTATCCAGAACATCCCCACGAGGCACCTTTTGGCGAATATAATCCTATAGGAACTCCTTTAGAATTTTTTGAAGCAGATTGTGGTAAGTTTCCTTTGCTTGCACTAGCAAGACAGGTAGCTCGTGAAGATGGTATTTTACCAACGGTTCTTTGTGCAGCAATGGAAGTCACAATCGAAAAATTTTTAGAAGGGCGAATTAAATTTTATAAAATACCAGAAATCATTCAAGAAATGGTAGAAAAATTTCCCAATCATCCTGTTTTAGAAGCAGAGGAAATTCTTATTATCGACAAACAAACACGTATTGCTGTTTTGGAAAGAATAACATTTTTTGGTGATGATCTTCGCTAATATGTTATAATAAGACTGTATTTTTTAACGTTGCTAATATATAGATATTATGCATTAATGCTGAGATAGTCATTGGTCCTACTCCTCCCGGAACAGGTGTTATTGCCAAAGCTTTTTCTTTGACGTTATCGAAATCAATATCCCCAATCAAATAATTTTTTTGTAACGAAGCATCCCATAGCTTATTCATACCAACGTCTATTAAGACAGTTCCCTCAGACACCATATCTTCTGTAATTAGTTTAGGTTTGCCCACAGCAGAAATAATAATATCAGATTCTAAGCAGAGTTTTTTTAAGTCTGTTGTATATTTATGAGCAATAGTAACTGTTGCATTTTTTTGAAGCAAGAGTGCAGCTGTAGGTTTGCCTACAATGTTACTTGCTCCAATCACAAGGGCTCTTTTACCCTTTAATGTCCAAGAATCTCCTAATAAATCAAAAAGTTTTATAATTCCTGTCGAAGTCGCCGGTGCAAAATCAGACACACCAGTTACTAAATTACCGACATGATAAGGATGAAAGGCATCTACATCTTTGTGGGGAGCAATTCTTGATAAAATGTGTGATGTATTAATATGATTAGGTAATGGTAATTGTACTAAAATTCCATATATTTGATTGTCTTGATTGAGAACATCTATATATTGAATCAATTTTTCTTCTGTACAATTTTCAGGCAGATAAATAGGATGCGAAAAAATACCAATACTATGGCATGTTTTGATTTTTGTATTGACATAAATTTGAGAAGCAGAGTCATCACCTACCAAAATAGTAGCAAGAGTCAGTGTGTATGGGAGATCGTTGATTTTTTGTTTAAGAATATTGTTGTGATATTCCGATAGTATCCTACCATTTAATAAAATAGAATGATTTTTCAAATGCAATACTCCTTTTTTGGGCATAACCAAAATTTAAGAAAAACAAAATATTTGAGGAAAAAGGTTAATGAGTAAAAACAATATAATAATTCCTGAGCATACAAATATAGTGATTAAAGGAAAATTTAAGTTTGTTAATAAAAATATTTATGGACTTTTTGCGATTTTAGTTGACCTAAAAGCAAAAAAGGTCATAAATAGTTGGGTTTTCGCATCTTATTTCCAAGATATACAAGATCACAGTATTCATATGAGCTGGAAAGAATTTGAAGCTATCCTCAACAATTTACAGATGTCAGGCAGTTTTGCAGAGTCTATTACAATATCATTAAGAAAATCAATTCATGAATATTTAATTAGAGACAATAATATTTCTCTCTTATTGGTTGATGATTTAATAAGAAACAATCCTAAAGAAATTAAAAAAACAGTTCTTTCTATCTTCCATCATGCCGAAAAAAAGAACACTATTAATCTTGATCTGGCTTATGAATCAGTAGATCTTTCTATTCCTAAAGATAATCCGAAGATTGAGAAAAAAAAAGATGAAGATAACGAGCGTCTAGAGATCCAAAACAGTATGGAAGTACTCTCCAATTCAGAAGTATCCAAAATCGCTCCTCAAGGCACTTATATTCCAGCACATCCTGTTCTTGCACCTTTTTATCAAGGTATACTATCACACAAATTAAAAGTAGGAAATAAAATTCTTATGAATATAGATGATTCTACTGAATACGGCAAACAATGTGCAGATATTTTTGATGTTTATGACAAAGAGAGCATAAAACGTAAAATAAACCCTATCATTGCTAGTGTCATCAAAATAAATAAACAACATGGAAATAATACCTTAGATATTGTTGTTTCTTACAACCAAACATACTATACTAAATTTAATATTGAAGAAGGTGTTAAAATTAAATTTTATGACCCTATAGCTCCTGATAAAATAATTGATCCTTTAAAATCTTCTACATTAGAAGAAAATATTCTTGATCTTGAAGATGGTCATATGCAAAAACTTATGATGGATCCTCAATTTGTAAAAATGCTGATCATCATTGCTCTTTGTTTAATGGCAACAATCTTTGGGATATTATTGGTCTAAAATACCATTCTTAATG
>JBOFDR010000263.1:0-2908 GCA_051647205.1 Brevinema sp.
TTAAGACCAATGGGTTTTTGTCTGCATATCCATAGATAATATATGTGTTAATGATAAGAGATAGTGGTGCTAAAAAGATTCCTGTCGTATGGATAAAAGTATCAGAGATTCTATGAACTAACACTCTGATAATCATAGGAATATATAGTAATGGAATCAATGCAAATCCATAAATCATTAATCCATCGATCATGATTTGAGGCATATTCATGTGTTCTCCTGAGACGGTTCCCACTAAAATACCCGTATATGTTACAAACCATGAAGGAAAAAATGTTTGGTAGTTAAATTTTATTAGTACATGTTTAATTGTAAAACTAATAATTAAAAAGGCATGAAAGATAAATCCTGTGGTCCACATGATTTTTCCAATTAAATAATACTTGGTGGCAAAATAAGAACCAATCAGCATCATTAACATTCCCCAGGCTGGATAGAGGCTTGCTAAAATAGCGTTTTCATATTCTTCTTTACATTGTTTAGTAAAAAAAACAAATTTAATAGCTTTTGTGAGCAAGATAATTACCCCAATATACATAGTCACATACCGTAAAGATGATAATCCAATATAGTGGTACACATTTGATAATGTGGTAAATCCTAACCATGTTGCTAAAAAGCCTATAGGAAGTTTTTCAATTCTTTGCATAAAAATATACTCCTTTTCAATATAATGATGCATATCAGTTATATTATTATAACTGATATTATTACTTTTGCAAAGAAAAATTATTCTATGAGCTAAAAAATAAAATGGCTTACTATAAAGAGTAAGCCATTTTATTTTTTAGTGTTTTTTATTTTAATGTTTGTATACTAGAGATGAGATTTTTCATCAATGTGATTTCAGATTCTTGTTCTGCAAGAATCTTATTGGCAATTTGTTTGATTTTTGTATTTGATGTTACAGATAGGATTAATTTGGCATCAGCTACAGCACTCATATGATGCTGAATCATCCCTTGTAGAAATGCTTCTTCTGTACTTTCTTGTGGGACAAGCATCATCTGATCCATCATCATTTTCACATTACTCATAGCTAACATGTTATAATTAGAAATTTGTTCTTCTGTATAAGTGACAGCATCGTTTTTTAATTCTGTGCTTAATGTTTTGAATTCTTCAAGCTCTTTTTCTTGTGAATTGATAATATTCGATGCTAATGTTATTAACTCTTTGTTTTGAGTCTGTGTAAGAAGTTCTTTTGATGCTCTAATAGCTCCTTCATGATGAGGAGTCATGTTTCTGATAAAATTAAGGTCTAGATTATCAGTTTGGATAAATTCTGTAGCTGACATATGATCGTGCATTAAGGCGATAATATGGGCACCAGATTTAGATCCATGATCTGAACCATGTCCTGTTTCTGTTGTTTTTTGTTTCGCGCAAGCGACCGCTACTATTAATAATAGCCCTAAAATTTGTGATTTCATTTGATATCTCCTATTTTTGATATATCATATATATATTATAGGAAATTAATTTCTAAAAGTCAATGACAAGATATTTTTTAACTATGATAGAAAGATAGCGATTATGATCTTTAAATATATAATAGATAATAATTACTATTATAATTAATTTCTAAATATTTTTCTTGATTATGAACAATGATATATTCTATCCTTGTATATATTAATTGATAAATTATATAAAAATTTTAGTAATACTAAGGACGAGTAAAATTATGAAAAAAAATTATTTAATAAGTTGTTTTTTAACGTTATGTTTAATATTTATTTCTTGTTCGCTTGATAGTGATCTTGATAAAAAAACTACTACGATTTCTGCTCAAGAAAAAGGAAAAAAAGAAATCTCTAGGATGTCTTCAAATCAAGAAAATACATCTTTTTCAAAAAAAGAAGCTCCTATCTATACTCTTGATATTCCTTCCCCAACTACTCGTTCCAAACTACCTGCAAATATATTAGCTCATATGCAGAATGGAGAGTTTTCTTTATATACTTCCTATGCTGGTCATCAGATTGAAGAAATCATATGGAATGCAGCAGCTTCATACTATCAATTTGGTAGTACTGTACATTATCCTATTTTTAGAATAAAAAACAATCAGGTGATTTATAGAAATACTCAAAAAAATCCTTGGAATCCTATAGCTATTACTGGAATTACAGAAAATTTGAAATATTTACTAAATCTTGATTCTACTCATAATTCTAAAAAGATTATAGGAATCAAACAACATCCAGCTAATAAAAATCTACTTATATTTTATGTTCAAGATCATGAATTAACATTTTATGTAAAAGAACATGCAAATGGCTATATCTGGCTTCGTGGTGTTGATAGTTATGGAAAAGAAAATAATTTATCTTTTACTTATTATGCACCAATTAATCATTATTCTCAAGAAGGTGTTGCAAAAGAAGACTTTAAAAAAGAACTTCCTCACTTTAAAACAGCTTCTAGAGATATGACTCAGGTTTTTCATCTTGTATTTTATGCTAAAGCTGGTGTGAGTTTTAAGATGACCTTTTATCAAGATGATTGTGAATAAAAAATACTACCAACTAAAAACCCACTTCATATCAAGTGGGTTTTTAGTTGGTAGTATTATATTTTATGTTTTGTTTGTTTCCAGATTCTGTTATTTTCTTTAATCCAAGCAACAAGATCTCTTGCTGTTTCCTCATAAGGACGTACTGTATATCCAAGTTCTTTGGCTGCTTTATCATATTTGAGATCAGCATTAGAGAATAAGATTTCTAAAGATTCATAAGTTAAAAGAGGGATTAGATTAAATGGCTTATAAAAAGGTGAGAGGAAAAATGCACCAATGTAACAGAGAAACTTGGGAGCAGAGATATAACAACCTTTTCTACTTAATATTTTATCAATCATTTTTTTCTTATCTGCAATAGATAACAAATGCCCAGATAAGATATAT
>JBOFDR010000264.1:0-1637 GCA_051647205.1 Brevinema sp.
TGAGCATATTTTTTTCATGAAGATGAAATCCATTCATTCCAGGAGCAAGATTACTGGCAGTAACCATGATCTCTATGCCCCCTTTAGCCGATTCCATAACAACAATAGAACCAACAGCCTTGCCTAAACCTTTGTCAGTAAGTATGTACAATACAGCTTCTTTTTTTGCTGCAAAAATATTACTACTTAATAGTAAGAAAAATAAAGAAAATATAACTTTTTTCATTATTTACTCCTTTGGATAAAAATTATAATATATTATAATAAGATATGGTAGTATAGTCAATGAAAATAATAGATAATATTTTTATAATATAATATATAGGTATTATTGCAGTAAAACTTTTATTTTGATAATGTGGTTTTAAAATATTCAAATAGTTAAATCATAAATTCCCCTTCTATAAAGGGGAATTTATGTATTTTTTCTTAATATTATTTAGCTAGTTGTTCCATGTTGGCATGAGGATACCAAAAGTATGAGCAATTCCTTTTTTTGGATCCCAAGATCTTTGTGATATATCAGGTGCTATCTTTTTAAGTATGTAATATTCCTTACCATCGTCATCTGTTATTTTATCTGCTTCCCATATTTTGATATTATATCCTTGATTTCTACTTCCTAATGCAAGTATATATATTGTTTTTTCATTGTACATATCATACCAATAATTCCAAGCAAACCTCTTCAATTGACTGATAGTGGGTGTGAGTTTCCACAGTTTAAGTGTTTTCTCACTTGTTACATTGCGGTGCATTGTTGAGGTAACATTAACATATTTATGTCCTTTTTTCACTAAAATACGATGATGGGGAATATTCTCTTTCCTATATTTAGTATAGCTTAAGATATCTATTTCAGGAGTATTTACTGAGGTATGTAAGTCTTCTTCAGTCAGAGTAGCAATATGGTGATTGTTTACGATATTCTTGGTATAATCGTCTTGAAAAATATCAATATGGATCATAGAAGCATCTTTAGAGCCATGATTGAGGTCAGATATATAATACATTGTACCTTTTTTCCCTGCTTTATTAAGAGCCATCCCAAAAAATCCTGATTCTGTACTAATACAATGTACCCATTTAGCATAATTAATGAGATTGTTTACTTGACCAGCTCTATCTTTGTATTTTTCTTGGAGAAGGATATTACTAAAATCATTAGGATATTTCTGTATAAGAATAGGAGGAAGATCTTTTATCATATTAGTCATCTTTTGAGAAATTTCTAAGTTTGTGATAATCTCTAATCTAGATTTTTCAAAGGTAGATTTATTAAGATCATCAATTCTTGTGTATATCTTAATCTCGCTAGGATCTATCACTAATCTATTCTTCATTGCATGTGTATGATGATCACTGTACATTTTAGCAACTTTCACCATAACAAGTATATTTTTGCTATGATCTTCTTTGATAAGCCACCAGGAAATCTTTTCTTTTCCATCAAAATAAGCTGAACTCCAGCCCCAGCCAGATTCTGAGGTACATTTATACTCTGAGAACTGACGGTATAGTGTAAATCCAGCTGGTGCAGATATTGTTGATAAGGGATCATAATCACGACTATAATTATTTTTATCATAGTAACCACTGTACCAACGATAAAAAAGACTCTCATTTTTTTGTTGTCT
>JBOFDR010000265.1:0-1982 GCA_051647205.1 Brevinema sp.
GGCTTAAAATTAATTCTGGAAACATACGGTATTTAATTGAGGTATAAACATGGATGAATGGAAGGAATTAATACAGGATTTTCTGAACGAAGCGTTCTCGCTTTTAGACAGTTTAGAAGAATCCTTATTAAATTTAGAAAAAAACTTAGCTGATCCTTCTCAAATTGCTACTGTCTTTCGTGTTGCTCACACAATCAAAGGTGGTGCTGGTGCTGTAGGATTTGATTCTGTGACAAAACTTACTCACATTATGGAAGATGTTCTTGATCTTGTGCGAAATAATAAATACCATTTAACTCAAGACGATATTACTTTATTACTTGAAATACGAGATGAACTCCAATCTATGCTTAATCAATATGCTATCAATCAAACTCCAGACCCTACTCGTTCTCAGCAATTAATTACGTCTCTTGAAGGAATTAAAAATCAAACTAATCAGCCTCAAACCACATTATTGACTACTACTTCAACTACTTCAGCAGAAATTTATGATATAGATCTTCTACCTTTAAGCGCAAGACTAAATCTTAATTTTGAACTATTAGAAAGTCTGGAAGAATCTATCAATAATAACGAATATCTGATTATTGTTGAGATCCGTTTTAATTCAGCATATGAACTTCGTGATGTATCTGCTTTTGAAATACTTGCTATCACAAATAAATTTGCAGAACCTATTATCATGAATCCTACCGTAGAACTATTAGACGATGAGTTTTATCCTTATTTAAATATGGTGTGTACAACAACAGAAGATACTAATTACATCACACAAAAACTAAATTTATCTGACGTAGTGACTAATATATCTGTAAAACAATTAGATCTTGAGTTGCTTGAAGAGCTTGCTGGGAGCATGACCTATACCTTAACCTCTTCTGGTAATAATATTCCCAGTGCCTCAAACACAGAGCCAATAGTACCTCTTCCTAGTCCCACATCTACAGATACTAAAGAAAATCCAAGTACTTCTGTATCTATTCCAACAAGCTCTATGCCTAAAGAAGAAAAGAAAAATCCAAGCTTAAAAATTGAAAGTTCTCGTATCGATGAATTACTAAATTTACTCGGAGAACTTGTGATTATTCGTTCAGGATTTAATCAATTTGAATTAAATCTCGATAAGGCTTTACAAAACATTCGCTACAGTCTTCGTGATTTTCTTAATTCTACTCATATATTACAATTAAATAGAGACAATCAGCAAAATGAATTACAAAATAGCATCCTTCGCAATTCTTACTTACAAATCAGTAATGGCTTAGATAACTATATAGATTATGTGCAACAATTTTCACGTATTTCTAGTACCTTACAACACAAAATGATGAGTCTTCGTATGATTCCGGTACAAACAGTATTTGGAAGATTTTCCCGATTAACACGAGATATTGCAAAACAATTAAACAAAAAAATTGAGCTTATTATCAGCGGTGGTGAGACTGAAATTGATAAAGGTATTATTGATGACCTTTACGATCCTCTAATGCATATGATTCGTAATTCTTTGGATCATGGTATCGAACTTCCTGAAGATCGAATAGCTAAAGGTAAAAATGAACAAGGTACGATTACTCTTCATTCTTATCAAGAAGGTGATTTAATTTTCATCGAACTTAGTGATGATGGTCAAGGGATCGATATAGAGGTTCTAAAAAGAAAAGCTATTGAGAAAAAATTTATTACAGCAGATCAAGCTAAAAGTCTTTCCGAACAAGAAGCACTACGTTTAATATTTATGCCTGGATTTTCAACAGCTCAAGAGATATCCAATCTTTCTGGACGTGGTGTCGGTATGGATGTGGTTATCAAAAATATCGAATCCATCGGTGGATCTGTTTCTGTATTTTCAAAGCTAGGAGAAGGTTCTAAGTTTATTATCAAATTACCACTAACATTAGCAATTATTCAAGGATTGTTAATTTTTGTTGAAAATATACACTATATTATTCCTATTATTGGAGTAGAAGAAACTGTTA
>JBOFDR010000266.1:0-12872 GCA_051647205.1 Brevinema sp.
TACTTCAGTAACACTTATAAGCTGTTCGTTATCAGGATTTTTTTCTGCAGCAATGATGATTTGTTCAATAGAGCATTCATTAACTTCTTCAGCTTTACGAAGATAGTTTTGGATATTTTCAATTTCTTGAGACATACGGAAGAGATTTTCTGCAGCATTATCTTTCAAACGATGATTCAGATCAATACCACTAATTTCATTAATGAACTCACGCCGTTTTATTCTAATTTGTTGACGAACATTGTTAAGATCTTTTTCAAGAGGATTATCACCAAGATCATTTTCGAGTTTTTCACATTCTTGAAAGAAATTATTTAGATAATCTGCAATTTTTTGAACAAATCTATTTTTTTCTTTACGTTCTTTAGGATTGATGTTATAGATTTTAGGAAGATTAAAAAAATGGTATAATTTCCCCTCTTCTTTTAGTACTTCTTGAATAACACTGTGAATCTCTGAAATCAAAAAACCACTTTCAAAGACAATCTCATTAATTTGAGCTTGTCCAGATTCGATATTTGTTGCAATTTCAATTTCTTCACTATAAGAAAGAAGTCTGATTCTACCGATTTTCTTTAAATAAATCCGAAGAGGATTATCATTTTGTTCATCATCACTTTCAATAAGTACAGAATCAGTTGTTAATGCAGGCACAAGCTCCTTATCAAGGATATCTACAACTTCTTCAGTAATATTCACATCATTTTCTTCTAAAAACTTAATAATATAATCTATTCTATCAGGATAAGCAATAATATCTTCAGGAAGTTTTTCTAAGACTTCTTCATAGGATAAAAATCCCTTATCTTTTGCTAGTTTAATCAAATTGTTAAGCTCAGGAAGTTCTAAAAGTTCTTCAATCATTAAATTTCCTCGTTCTTTTATTAAAAGGATTGTGGTATCAGACATTCAATATATACTTTTCGGCTATGGTACTGAAAAATCTTGAGTTTTTAAAGTCTTTATTTTAAAGGTAGTACAAATCATTTTTTAAGCGAATAATTTCGTTTTGGATATCAACAATTTTTTTCCCTAAAGAAAAATCTTGAGGATTTTGGTTTACTAATGTGCCAATCTTATCTCGTTCAGCTTTTAGGGAATTGATTTTTAATCCAACAGCATAATTTTTGATCATCCTTATATCTGGAACCTCAATAAATTTTGAAGTATGTGTGATATAGGGGGTGTTTCCTGCAATAATAAGCCATTCCGCAGAAGATCTTTCTGGATGAAATAAAAATTCTTTGTAAAGATCTTTCATCTTTTCCGAAGGGAAGTCATCAGGAGTAACAATTTGAGCAATATTATCTAAAAATTCAGGGTACATAATCAACATGCCTAATATTTCTTCAGCTAATAGATATTCTGTAAAAACCTTTTTTATATGAGAATTATTGTTATAAAAAGTCTCTTGTTTTTGATATTTTAAATAGATATCTTTATATTTTCTAAATTCTAACTCAACAGCTGAAAAAGAAATGTTGATTTTTTCTGCTATTTTTTTCAAAAAAGATTCTGTAGCAATTGATAAAGTGTTCGAAATTATAGATCCTTCTAGGAACACAGTGTACTCAAACACTTCCTGTAAGAATTTTTGTGTATTAGGTAAGAATTTTTCTGCAGATTTTAATACAAATTCTTCTCCCGAGATTGCCAGTTCTATTAATTCAGCAAAAGCAGCTGGCCCTTTTGAAAGAAGAAAGGTATCTGGATCATCTTTTTCAGGAAGTTCTAAAACAAGAGTTGGAACTCTTGTTTTTGCAGCAATACCAGCTGATCTATAAGCAGATTTTCGCCCAGCATCATCACCATCAAGGCATAAAATCATTGTGTCTACTTTGTTTTTTAAAAAACTAATACGATCTTCAGTAAGCCCCGTACCTAAAGGAGCTACAGCATAAGCAAATCCTGCTTGAAACATGCGAATAACATCAATATACCCTTCCACAATGATGATTCGTCCGTGTTCGTGGATCATTTCTTTTGCAAGATGCCAACCATATAAAAAATGACCTTTTTTGAATATAAGTGTTTCAGGACTATTAATATATTTAGCATGAGCTTTTTGATCAATAGCTCTTCCTCCAAATGCAACAATAGATCCATCATGATCACAAATAGGAAAAGTAATACGATTTCTGAAACGGTCATAGATAGTCTCTTTATCTGTTTTTCCACAAAGACCTGATTCAAAAATATCTTGAGATTTAAAGCCTTTTTCTCTCAGTAATTGATAAAGTCCATTTAAAGTGCTTCCACCAAAACCAATCCCAAACTGTTCAATTGTTTTTTTATCTAATTTTCTATTTTTTATTGTATGGATTGCAAAACGTGTGCTAGGATCCTTGAAATTTAGTAGTTGGGAGAGAAAATATTGTTGAGCAATAAAGTGTATCTCTTTAAGGATATTACGAAGTGGTAAAGCATCTTTATTGTCTTTTAGGTATTCTTCGACATCTATTCCTGCAAATTTTCCAAGCTCCTTAATCGCATCAATAAAATCAAGCTTGTGATATTCTTTCATAAAAGTCAAGGCATTACCACCTGCTCCACAAGAAAAACAATGGTATAGACCTTTTTCTTCACTGATAGAAAGAGAGGGATTATTTTTGTCATTATGAAAAGGACATAATCCTTTATAATTGTGCCCAGCTTTTTTTAATGGTATATTTTGAGAAATAATTTGAACAAGCGAAACTTTTCGGAGGATTTCTTCGACAACATCGGAAGGGATCATGTTTTTTATCCTTGATATTTTACTTAGCTAGATTCGGTAAAATTGAAAAAGCTATTACTGAGCAATTCATTTTTTTCAATATTTGTAGCATCATAGAATAAAGGGTTGATCTGATCAAAAAAATCGTGAAATTTTTTGATTTTTTTAAGAACATCTTTAGAAACACCAATCTCTTTAGCTTTCTCTTCATAAGTTCTATGAAAACAATAGTTTCTAATTTCAGGACTAGACATTTTACTATAAACATAAGACATACCCGCTAAAGAAGCAATTTTACGAATTTTTTTTGTTCCAATAATCACTTCAGCGATTACATCTGTTTGAATAATGTGAATCTTATACTTTTTGCTTGCAATAATACGTTGATAGTATTGAATAATCTCTTGAGGGACATTCCAAAAAGCTTTAATCATGATATCAGAAACACGTCCAAATGTCTCTAGACATTTGATTACGATTTCTGCGTGTTGTGTAGGTGTAATTCCAAATATTAAATAATTTTGATCAATGAACATTAAATAATCTGGTTTAATATCCCAAAATTCATGACTTGAATAGACAGACATTTGCTGTTTATTAGAAATTAAGTGTTTTACAGATAATAGCTGTGTAGATTTGATGTTAAATAGCTCATTAGCAGCTTCTGCATTGATGCAAAGACAGCGATCAAAAGATTTTATTCTAAATAAGCAGTTTTTTATAGATTTTGTAAAGAATAGTTGTCCAATTTCAGGAAAAGAATCAAATAATAATAACATAAAAAAAGAGAAGATATTTTGTTTTCTTTTTTGATTTATAAAAATATAAAAATTTTTTTTAAAAGCTTCCCATCGAAAAGAAAAATTTCTTCTATTAGGATCATTAGAGTATAAATAACGATATGTGGTTATTCCATTTTCATATAATGATAATTTAATTTCTTGTTTTTTGCAAATAGATTCCAATAGCTGGTATTCTTTTTCAGGATCAGGAACAAAAATTTCATCAATGTGCAAAACAGATATCAAAGTTTCAAGGCTATTCTGAGATTTTAAAAGCATTTGATGACTATTTAGTGGATTATTCTTCCAGATTGGTCTCTGCATAAATATCACATCTGAAAATAAATTCTCATCGATATACTGTGTATGCTTGCTAAATAACTGAGAATTTTTTAGCCATAAAATGAGATATGTTTTTTGTTTTTCTAGTTGTAATTGTGTTGTGATATTTTGTACCTGAAGAATCTCAAACATATTTGAAGCAAAAAACATTGTAGTCATAACATAACCTCTTTAAATTGTGAAATTCTTGAAACATATTTTTCTTATCTTCCGATACTATAGCCAAGCTCATTTTTAGTAGACATAGGTATAGACGAAAGTTCTTTAGAGAATTTCCCATACACGCCATATTTATTTTTTGCTCTGATACTAATGTAATAGGGCTGGTTATTTTGTATACCTTCAATAGTATAAGATATTTGTTCAGGGTATTTGTGTTTTTTTCTTACACTAATAGGAGACTTAGGAGAGATTGTTGCTGAACCAAAATAATAATTAGGGCTTGTTCCATAAAATATTTCATAACTATCCATACTTTCTCCAGGAACAGCATCCCATAAAATCTCAATTTTTTGATCACCAGCGATGATATTTTTTATTTTTACTATTTCAGGTAGTGGGGTTTCTCTAAATGATGTTACAATATCTTCTAATTTTAGAAGATTAATAGAATGTTCTGATTCTTGTTCATAATATTCAAATCTTAATTGGAGGTATTTTCCTAATTTTTGAGAAGGAGGAAAAGATTTTTTTTCTGAATCAATATACACCCAAGGCATTTGGTTATTTTTTGTTTCTGGCAAAAAATAATCTCCAGATAATCGATAAGCAATTCGATAAAAAGAGTGCTCTTTCTGATCAAAGATCGGTGTGACACTATTTATCCAAGAATTATTAGAAGAAATTGTGACAACATCTGTTTCAAAAAAATGTTCTTCATAATCTTTGTGTTTTTGGCTATTAATATGTTCAACTTCTTTTAGAATAGAAAAATAATCCAAAGCAAAAACAGGATTGCGACCAATAATGAAAGGGATTGTTTGATTCTTAACACTGTTGACAGAATATTGAAGAGGTTCTCCAAAAACACTCTCATCATCTGTAAGTAAACGTACAGATTGTTCTTTTCCATTTCTATAAATCTTGATAATCTTTGCGGACATGTCTACAATTAAAAAATGTTCTTCAATTTTGTTATCTATAAGAGGTTCTTTTTCTTGTAAGGTAAATGAATAGGTGTTCTCATTTTTATCAGTAAAAAAGTTTTTAAAATGATAATTCATAATTCCCTTTTCAATAGAGATACTGAATCCATAATGTAATTTGTTTTCTCCTGCATTTTCTGTAGCATACTTAGCAATAATTTGAGACCCTTCTCCTGTTGTATAGGGAAGAAGCGAAAATTTGATAGAAAAACTTTGAGAAGAATCGGATTCTGTATTAAGAATAGATCGTTTATTGGGAAGGAGAATAATTTCATTTTTTAAGACAAATTTTCCAAATGATTTATCTTCAATCATTTTAGCTTCGTAATTAGAATGAACAATAAAATAATTATCTAAATAATCGTTTTCGTTAAAATCTAAATGAAGATCATAAAGAGACTTTGCTTTTTGAATAGGGGCAAAGGTCACGACATGTGTGTTATTAATATTTGATAAACAAATTCCTTTTGAGCGAAAAATAGAGAATTGTTGTTGTTTTAGGGAAAAAGTTTTTATTTGGTCTTTTTCAAATAAAGGAGAGCTTAAGACAGCGTGTACAGGAATATGTAAGGCAATAAGAATAGTAAATGCTAAAAAAAACAAAGTAAATAATTGTTTGAAATTACGATTATTCATAAAAATTCTCCAAAAGGTATCTCTTATATTTTCGGATTTTTCTCATTTTTTTTTATGTTTTAAAGCAAGAAAAATCCCTCCTTGATAAAAAAGGGGGGATTTTAAAATTTATACTAGTGCCTAAATAATGTCGTTCTTGTTTTTATTAGTCTGATTTTTTGTATTCTGATTAGAATTATTTTCAAATAAAACTTCTTTCATCCCTGAGAGAGATCCCATTAATGCTGAAGCCTCATAAGGCATCATGATGGTTTTGTTTCCTGATGAACCGATTGCTTTTAATGTTTCGATATAGCGTAAAGATACAACATATTGAGAAGGGTCAGTGTTTATATTTTCTGCAATCAAACGTAAACTTTCAGATTCTGCTTTAGCAGTACGTTCTTTAGCGATCGCTTGACCTTCTGCACGAAGAATTTCTGATTCTTTAAATCCTTCAGCTTCTCGGATTTTTGCTTGTTTTTTTCCTTCGGCAGAAAGAATAGCAGATTGTTTTTCTCCTTCTGCACGAAGAATCATCTCACGTTTTTCACGCTCAGCACGCATTTGTTTTTCCATTGCTACTTGGATATCAGCGGGAGGGGAGATATCTTGAAGTTCTACACGATTAATCTTTACTCCCCACTTATCTGTTGCCTCATCAAGGATAGCCTGTAGTTTTCCATTGATAATGTCACGTGACGATAGCGTCTGATCAAGCTCCAATTCCCCTATTAAATTTCTTAATGTGGTTTGAGTTAACTTTTCGATCGCTTGAGGCAGATCTGCAATTTCATAAACAGCCTTAGCTGCATCCATAATTTGATAGTAAAGAACAGCATTAATCTGAATACCAACATTATCTTTGGTAATAACGGATTGAGCTGGAAAGTCGTAAACTGTTTCACGAAGATCTATAATAGATGTGGTTTGTTCTAGATAAAAATATTTATCATTTCTTCTTACTGGTGTTCGCCAACGAACTGTTCGAGCTACGTCTAAAAATGGAATAACAAAATTAAGCCCTGGACGTAGCTGAGTATGAAATTTCCCCAATCGTTCGATTAAGACAGTTTGTCCTTGTTGGATGATTTTAACAGAAGCAATTAAGTACACAATCCCTAAAACGATTATTATAAGTAATAAAATCATAAGCTAACTCCTCTTAAATTAGTATTACCTAAAGTATACTCTAAAAGATATTCCTTGTCAAATGGTCATTATGATTTGACAAGATAATAATTTACATGCTATACTTTAATATTATTTATTTAATAATATTATCTGAATTTATGTGGAGATAATAATGGAGTCACTCAAAAACTACAAGCATGTGGTTGTTAAAAATAATGTTAACCCAGAATTTATAGACCAATTTTTAATTTTAGCAGAACTTTTAGTTATGCAAGTACGTCAAGAGCCAGGTAATATTCACTTTTACCTAATAAAATCAATGAAAAGTGAATTTACTTATCTATTTGTAGGTACTTGGGTCGATCAAGAAGCTTTTCAAGCTCATATGACTTCAGAACACTTTAGTAATTCTGTTCCTCAAATAGGTGAATGTATACTTGAATTAGAAACCAACAAATGCGACAACGTGTTCTAAAAAAGTTCTTTAAAAACTATTGACTAAATCATTTAAATAACCTATAATATTTAGGTTATTTACCCTTCGTGGGGATATAGCCAAGTGGTAAGGCCGAGGACTGCAAATCCTTTATCGTCAGTTCGATTCTGACTATCCCCTATTTCAATTATAAACTATACAGTTGTTATGCCTAGCTCGGGTGGTGAAACTGGTAGACACAAGGGACTTAAAATCCCTCGCCCATTAGGGTGTGCGGGTTCAAGTCCCGCCCCGAGCAAAAAAGACCTCTCATATGAGAGGTCTTTTTCTTTCGTGTTGAGGTTTCTACACTTACCCTTTATCAGGGATCATTAACTGGAAACTTTTTGTTTTTTTATTGTAATAAATCTGTGAGGACATTTTGTGTTCTGTTAGATCTGAAATATGTTTTTCAATAGAAAAATGATAAAGCCAAGATAAGATATTTTGTGCCTTATTTTTGAGAGAACTTTTATTATGGAAACTTGTAACAATTTGCTGGTTTTCATATTTTAATTGTGCTATAATGTGCGTGATACGACTTCTATTTTTGCATATAGCTAATTCATCAAGTAGCTTTGTGATCCGACTATCTTTTTGGTGCAATCTTTTTTCTTTATGTGAGTCATTATTCTCTCTTTCTTTAATATATAAAGGTACGACAAATATTAATAAAATTAAAGAAAGTACCAGAATAACAATGTAAGCAATAAAAATAAATATCGTTATTGCTAATGTCATATTATCTCTGTTTTATAGGATTAATTTTAACTATAATGTTTTTAGAAGCTCCGCATTGAGATAGACAATGTCACATTTTTCCAAAGATTCTTTGATTAGTATATCTAATATGCGAGATTCTTCGGCTGCTGTTAGATATTCAATTAATCCTGGGATAGCTTCATCTTCAGCGATCATTTTTTCTTCGTATTTTTTTAACAACTTTACTAATACAATAGGGCCATCATCTGTCGGAAGAAAACCAACCTTATTTTCTTCCAGATCGGACAGCATATCTTGAAGAGGTTCTGGGAGTTTATTAATCGGGATTTCTTCATTTAGGCAGGCTTGAAGATTGTATTGAGAGGCATTCTGCATAATCGTGGTTATTTCACCTTCATTTAATAGGGATACTGCTTGTTGAAGCTCTTCTTTGGATGGAACTTCGATTTCTAAAAATGTGAGCACACTAGGATGTTTCATAAATTGAATGTTTTCATGATAAAAAGTACGAGCAGCGTTTTCTCCTAAATTTTCAGAGTCTTCGATGCGTGATGAAATAAGCATATCTACTAATAAATCATTTTTAATATCTTCTCTAAGATTAGAGTCATCTAACTCTAGTAAATCAAGATTTGATTCCCATTCTACTTCATCTGTGTATTCCATTTTTAATTCATAAATAATACGTGAGACTTCTTCTTCGTCTGCTTTTAAGCCTTCAAACTTTGCTAATGCTGTTAAAGCTTGTATTTCTACTATTTTTTGTAAGGCTTCTGAATTAAGATAAGCACTATTGTCATCAGATTCTTTATACACAAAAGATTCTTTGTCTTTATGTTCTATCAAAAGGCGTTTTTTTGCTCTAATAATTTGCTGTCCTGTGATTTCTTTACCATTTATGGTTGCAAATATTGTTTTTTTCATAAATTCCTCAAAAAATTTTTTCAATGGATTTTTTTTATAAATTATATTATAATTTAAATGATTTGTGTATATTGATATATAATATATATATATTCCTGTTATAGGTAGTATATTATACATGATAAAATTATTAAGTTCAACTTTGTTTAAAGAAATAAGACAGGAGGACACTTTGTTTTCTTTACCGATGTTATTGAGGATATATATCATATTTACCATTATTGTTATGGGGGCGTTTTTTATTGCCTTAACAAGTATAGATGTTATTCTTGAGCCTATTTGGGTATTACTTCATGAAAGTAGTAATACAGAAAATATCTTCAAAAATATTTATATCTCTATTATTATTATGTCTTTAGTGGCTATTGTTTATGGTGTCTTAATTTCTATCTTTGCTTATGATAGAGGAATTTATAAGTATCAAGATCTTTTGCGTCGTATCGAAGCTATGGATACAAAATCATATGTTCGCCCAATACTTCTTCGATTTCCTAACACTGATGAATTTGGTGATCTAGGTGAGAAGTTTAATAATTTTTTAACAAAAGTAGATTATTATGATCAGCTCAAAACAGCACTTGCAAAGATAGAGCAAGAAAAATTTGCAGCTATTGCCGCTAAGGTTGATTTTGGGATTTTATTAATTAATACAGGTGGCAGCGAACCTTATATTAGTTTTTATAATGATGCTTTTAAAGATACTTTTTTGAAAAAAAGTATCTTTATTGATGGACATGGTAAACCTCAGACACTCTACTATTCTTTTGAAAATACACCATTGACTTTTTTTCATACAAAAAATGAAGAGCAAACACCTTTTTTTGATGAAAAGCAACTAGAGAAAATTTCTAATACAGCAGTACTTCTAGAAAAAGCACAACAGTATCATAACGTTTCTTTTAAAGAAATCGGCGGAGAAAAGAATTACATTGTTGAAGAGTTACATTTTATTCCATTGAATAATAGTGTAGAAAAAGTACAACAACAAGTATTATACTTATTTATTAATCCAAAATTATCCGAAACTAAAACTCTTAATGTTTCAGAAATAAAAAGTGATTCTAAAGAAAAATACGAAGGTCTTAGCTTTTAATAATTTTTTGGAGAAAATATGAATAAAAATTACTTTATACTTACTGTGTTTTTTGGAGTGTTATTTGCTATAATAAGTTTAACTTTTTTCTCTCATCTTATTCTTGATGTTATTTGGTTTGTATCTGAAGGATTTGTACACACAGTGGTTAGATTTTTGGTTTTTAAATGGCTCATGACGCCGTTTTTTGCAATAGCTATGTCTTTAACTATGTTTCTTTATCTTATCTTAACAACGAGATTTTCGAAAAAATCGTCTTTCGTGAGACTACAGATTGTGGTTGTATTTTTCTTCTCCTTATTTTTTGAATTTCAATCAAAAATGACACAAGATTTTGTTTTTGCTATTCTTGCTGGGATAACAAATAAAAAAGATATCCTTACTAACATTGATTTTTCTCTTATGTTATTTTGGTTTCCTTTACTTAAAAGCGCGATGTTGTATTGTAGTGTATTTTTTATAATCCCTGCAATTTTTTCTGTATTTCAAAAGAATAAATCTTTTTCAAGACTCTCTTTTAGTTTAGCGTTACTTTTTTTTGTTGGGTATATTGCTCTAGCTCGCTTAGATTATGTAGCAGTTTTAAAGTCTACAGAATACATTGGTTTTATGGAGATTTTTGGATCGTTACTTCCTTTTATTGTATCATTGTTTTTAGCTTATTTTTTCTTAATGATAGCTATTTGGATCTTTCCTAAAAATAATAAATATCATGTTATATCTGGTGCTAGTCTACTTTTTTTTATTTTGTTACTTAATACGCTATTCCCTTATTATCTGGATAATTT
The DNA here is from genome assembly GCA_051647205.1 of Brevinema sp. Lineage (GTDB taxonomy): Bacteria > Spirochaetota > Brevinematia > Brevinematales > Brevinemataceae > Brevinema_A. Next base: position 10,738 of record JBOFDR010000266.1, read on the forward strand.
TATTTACAAACCCAATCAAAGTAGTTTCCAGATCAAATACGCAGGAATTTTTGCTGATGCAACTCGAAAAGCTTTTGACTTAGATAAGATTGTTCGGGGGGAGGATTTTTTATTTTCAGAAGAAGATCTTCCTAGTATCCTGAGTAATAATTTTTGGAATGATAGAGAGCATTTTGTACAATCTGTACAGAAAAATCAAGAAATCCTTCCTATTTTTAAAATTTCAGAAGCCTCTTCAGCTCTCTTAGCTTTTGATCATAGTAATTTTAATCCTGTGTTTATTTCTACAAGAAATATGATAGAAAATGTTAATGATAATTGGGATATTAAACATTTTAGAAATATCTTTGGTTATGGTGCTGTCGTTGGCTCAGCAACGGAATTTGATGGTGATGGTAATCCAAAATTGTTGCTCAAAGATCTTGTTATTAATCCAAGCAATCAGCTTTCTCTTAAAAATCCTCATATCTTTTTTCATAAATCTTACAAAAATTTTGTTTTTATTAATAGTACGATGCTGATTCCTAATTTTTCTAAAGAACCAACACCTTTGGTGATGCAAAAATTTGATCATGTTAAAGGAATCAGAGTCAACTTTTTTATTCGTTTGTTGATGGCTATTGTGCATAGAGATCATCGCTTTTTCTTAACTGATTATATTACAGATGATACTATTCTGCTTTTAAAGCGACAACCACAAGAAATTATTAGAAATATTCTGCCTATGTTTCATTTTAGTGATCCTTCATTGGTATGGAAAAATGGTGAGCTATGGTGGGCTTTAGACGGATATAGTCTTTCCGATCATATTTTTCTTTCTCAAAAAGCTGATACCCCTTGGGGAAAATTTAATTGGGTGCGTTCTCCAATAAGAGCTTATTTATCAGCTTATTCAGGTGAGTTGATTTTCGAGATTATGGATCAAGATGATCCTCATATGAAAATAGCAAAATACCTATTCCCAAGATTATTTGAAAATCAGATTGATTTTCCTCTTGAAAGCTATAAATACCCAGAATTATTGTTTGAAATTCAAAGTGATCTGTTAACAAAATTTCATGATACAGACGATGCTAGTTTTTATGCACAATTAAATATACATGAAATTTCACGCTCGCTTAACGATAGTAGTCCTGAACGTATCAAAAATATTTTCTTAAAAGAGAGTAATCGCATTGCTTATCAACGTACCTATACACCAAAAAATAAAAATATTTTTTCTGCTCGACTGCTTGGTTTTGTAGATGGAGAAAAAAAATATAAACTTCATTACTACTTATCTGACTATAGTTACGGTATTGCAGGGCTTGCACAGGCAGAGGCGTTCTTAAATCAAGATCAGGCATTCTCTAGTCTTACAACTCTTTGGGATCAACGTGGCTCTAAAGTTTCGAGTTCTGATACAGTTTTTTATCCTATGAAAGATAAAGGGATATATCTACGGACAATTTTTTTAGAATCTGAAGGGATTAGTATTCCTTTAGCTACAAGATTTGTCGCGATGAACAACGCCAAAGCTGTAGTCAAAGAACAAATAGAAGATTTGGTTATTAATGTAGGAGCGATTTCTCAATCTACTGTCAAAAAACAATCTCAAACAGACCAGCTAAAAGCTGTATTATTAGAATCCTATCAATACTATATCCAAGCTCAATCGGCTAAAATTAATGGTAATATTCAAGAATATAATGAAAATGTCGATAAAATAGGAAAAGCCTTGCAAAATGCAGACTTTTAAATAGTTCCTAAGGAGTGTGATACAATGGATCATTCCGAACGATTGATGCTTGTTCGCCGAGCAAATGAACTTTTTACTCATAGAGATTATAAAAATGCATTAAAGATTTATATGGCTGTATCTGATTTTGAAGGGGTAGGCAAGGTAGCAAATGTTCTTGAAAAAGAAAAAAAAGATCGAGTTGCTGCTCTTAAATTATACAAACATGCAGGCATGCAAGATAATGTAGAGCGCCTAGCTTATGAAATGGCTCAAGCTATACGTTTTTTGATTAAAGAAGATCTTCGTAAAAACGCTCAAAACTCTGGTCAGAATTTTAATGAAGGTTCTAAAATTTCTGGACAAGCACCAACAATACTCCCTCATGAAGCACTACTCAAAGCAAAAGAAAAACTAG
>JBOFDR010000267.1:0-1699 GCA_051647205.1 Brevinema sp.
GTATAATGCACGTATTGATGCTCCTATTGGTAGGATTCGTGCTAAAGATCTTGTTAATGCGCATAAAGATGAAATCGTAGAAAAATATGTACAAGAGGCATTTTTTGTTCCAGAAACTGCCTATGTCGAAAAAGTCTTGATTCAAATGCAGCGGCAAAATCTTCCTTTGGCTTTTGTTGTTGATGAATATGGTGGGATTGTTGGTGTTCTAAGGGTTGAAGATATTGTTGTTGCTATTGTAGGCGAAGTGATTGAAGATCGAGGGATTGATTTTAAAACAGAGGAAGACGGTTCTATTGTTGCTAATGGACTCTCTGATATTGACCAGCTTTTTGAGGTCTTAAATCTTAATATTAATAATATTGAATCAAAAACACTTTCTGGATTTATTATGGAAAAATTAGGGCGTATGCCTAAAGAAAGTGACTTAGTCATTGTTAAACCATGGGTTTTTGAAATACTCTCCTTACAAGGTCATAGTGTTAAAAAAGTCCATATTAAAAAGTTAGTAAAGGTTAAAAATATTGCTACAGCGTAGGAAAAATAATGGAATTTAGCGGAAAAGAATCCCGAAAATTAAAGTCTGTTGATCGAGAAGAAATTGTTACAATTGAAAAATTTGCAGGAGAAGGTCCTGCCTTAGCCTATGATTCAACAGGTAAAGTTTTATTTGTTAGATATGTTCTTCCAGGTGAAGTTGTAAAAGTAAAAATTTATAAAGAAGCTAAAGACTATGCAATGGCTGATCCTATCGAAATAATCACCCCTTCGCCAATGAGACGAGAAGCACCTTGTGAATATTTTTCAATGTGTGGAGGTTGTGATTACCAGATGACTGATTATCCTAATCAACTTCAAATTAAAAAATATCTTGTTGAAGAAACTTTTCGTCGTATTGGAAATATAGATTTTCCTTTAACAGGAATTCTTGAATCTCCAAATGATTTTGAATATCGAAATAATATGACTTATAAAGTCAATCCTCGTCGTGAGTTGGTTGGTTTTTTTAGAAAAGATTCTAAATCTATTGTGGATATTGAAAAATGTAAATTGGAAATGCCAATTATTTCAAAAGCTCTCCAATCTATGAAAAAACAGCATTTATTAAATGAAGAAGAATTTCCTTTTCCAAAACATAACTTTAAAGTGCGTAGTGCGACTACTGATGAAATAGGTGTCTACTGGGTTCCCTCTAAAGAATATCATGATCTTCCCGTTCATGAAACAGTTACTGTTCGTGGACGTTCTATTTCTTATAAGATTTCTAAGGATAGTTTTTTTCAAGTGAATCCCGAGTTGGTGCCTATTTGGCTTGATAAGATTATTTCATTTCTTAATGAAGAAAAAAATGAACGTATTGTGGATCTTTATTGTGGAATTGGTTTGATTACCTTATTTGTTTCCTACTATGCTCAAGAAACTATAGGGGTTGAAATTGCTAAGTCTTCTGTTGAAGATGCAAATTACAATAAAACAATCAATAAAATTGACTCAAATATTAAATTTATGCTTGGAGATGCTGGTGAGTGTCTTAATAATATTGGTTATGCTGATGTTATTATTGTTGATCCACCTCGAGCTGGAATGGATGAATTTACTCGAAATCTTTTGCTTGAAAGAAATCCTAAGAAGATTATTTATTCTTCATGTAAAGCCTCGACAATAGCAAGGGATATCTCACTTCTGTCTGAAAAATATG
>JBOFDR010000268.1:0-6757 GCA_051647205.1 Brevinema sp.
AGCTGTGGCATCACTTTTGGAAAGAACAGATACTATTGTTATTGCTTCTATATCTTGTATTTTTGGAATGGGTGCTCCAGCAGACTATAAAGAATTACTTCTCTTATTAACTATCGACATGATTATAGATGTTTCTAAAGTAATTTCTCATCTAAACCGTATTTTATATGAAGAAAGAGACTTTACTTTAGAAAGATCATGTTTTCGAGTTTATGAAAATATTATAGATATCCATGTCTCTTACTCGAAAGATCTTCTTCGTATCAAATTAGATACAGAATCCAAAATTATTTCTATTACTCAACTTCAATATATCACAGGAAATGTTATTGCAAATCTTGATAGAACAGTAATCTCTCCTGCAGGATTATTTTTGACTACAGATAACAAGATCGAAGAAGCTATCAAAAATATCGAGTTAGAACTACAAGATCATCTTTTAGAATTGCAAGCTCAAGGTAAAAACGATGAAGCTATTCGTCTTGAGGCTCGTGTGAAACATGATCTTGAAATGATGCTCTCGATGGGATATTGTAATGGGATGGAAAATTATTCCCGTCACTTAAACTTCAGAAAGTCAGGAGAACGTCCTTTTACCTTGTTAGATTATTTTCCTAAGGGAGATTATTTAACTATTATTGATGAATAGCATATTGCAGTGCCTCAGATTGGGAGTATGTTTAATGGGAATCTTAGCCGAAGAAAGACTTTGGTAGAGCACGGATTTAGACTCCCTTCTTCGATTGATCATCGTCCTTTACGTACAGAAGAATTTTTTGAGATTTCGGATAGAATACTTTATGTGTCTGCAACACCTTCTGATTTTGAATTGCAACGCTCTGAAGCAATTATTGAACAAATTATCAGACCCACAGGTCTAGTAGATCCACTAATTGATGTTCGTCAGTCAGAGGGACAAATTCTTGATATTATTAAAGAGGCTAAAAAAAGAAAAGCAAAAGATGAACGAGTTATTGTCACCACTATTACTAAACGTATGGCAGAAAATCTCACAGAGCATCTTATCGAAGCAGGTTTGTTGGTTTCTTATATTCATAGTGATGTCGATACTATTAAGCGTACTGAGATTTTAAGAGATCTCCGTCTTGGTAAGTACGATGTGATTGTAGGGATTAACTTGCTTAGAGAAGGGATTGATCTACCCGAAGTATCACTTGTTTGTATTTTGGATGCGGATAAAGTTGGTTTTTTACGCTCTACAAGATCTTTAATCCAAATTATCGGGCGTAGTGCTCGTAATAGCGAAGGTGTAGTTATTATGTATGCTGACAAAGAAACTCCTGCTATGAAAGAGGCTATTCGTGAGACCAAACGAAGACGTAAAATTCAAGAAGCATACAATAAAGAACATGGAATTACGCCTAAAACAATTCGTAAAGAGATTAAAGAAATCTTAGAACGAGAGTACAATGCGGTAGAGTCTAAAAAACATATCCGTTCTGAAATCAAATATATCTTAAAACACGAAACTACTACAGAACTGAAAATAAAAAAATTAACAGATCTAATGACTAGCTATGCTGATAAACTTCTTTTTGCTGAAGCTGCTCTCTGTCGTGATGAGATTGTAAAATTACAAAAATCAAAGAGTTATTAATCGAGTGATTATTACAAAATTAACGAGACTTATTGTCGATGATTATCCTTCTAATATAGAAGACGCTTTTATTTTTTATTGTAATCATAAAAATGAATTAATGAAAACACCTGTAGGTACATATCAAAACCATTATGGACTGATTTATCGTATTTTTAATCAAATAACGGACGAACTATTATCATGGAAATCTTATAAAAAAAATATTCAAATTACGATTGTCTTAGCTGGAGAGTTTTTTTTTAGAATGTGCTGATGTAGATAAAATGGCATTGCTTTCTCAAGAAAAAAATATTATGTTTTATCAAGGAGATAAAGAAGCGCGTATTAAGATGGAGCAAAGTTCTATTATTGTATTTTATCCTGAAGAAGCTCATCGATTTCTTCCATCTTTTCATCATCAAAATATTCACTTACTTCAAATAATGATTCCTATTTAAATATATATATATATCAAAAAAACGATCTTTTAGGGATCGTTTTTTTTGATTATTAGAGATAGTTATTTGTTTAAAGAGATAGGATCTGCAGTAACAACTTCTATTACTAAGCTTGATACCCCAAGAAAGGGTTCATCTAAAGGTATTTGATTACTAATAATATTAGGGATGATGATTTGGGTACTATCAGGCATTTTGTTTTTGAATAAGGACTGTTTTGACTTTGGTAGTTTTGGTAGTGAGTGTGTTCCTGATATTGCTGCAGGATTTACCTCTACTAATATTGCCTTGATATTTTTAGTATCATAGGAGCGTCTTAGCTCTTTTATAAGCTGTTCTTTTGTTCGAATTGAAAAAGCATGGGGAAAACATTGAAAAATCTGCATTTCTAGGTCGAGGGCACTTCCTACTAGAATAGAATAAATACCCGATTTAATATTTTTTGGTAATTGTAGGGAGATATTTGTTTGAAATAAATCCCCTAAAAAAGGAGCTACAGATAGTTTGATATCTACATTTTCATTAGCTAGGAAAGTTTTCCTTGTGGTATGAGCACTATATAGATTGTAGTAATTGTAAGGTTTTTCGCTGACGTTGATATTGATCTCTACTTTTTCTGGAGTTAGATGAACAAGAGGATTATCCCAAAGAAGATTGATATAGTTAATCCAATAATCTTTAATCGACGTTGGAGCAAATAGAGTTCCTTTTACCCATGTTGTGGAGTTTGAAATGACAATATTATTAGTCAATTGAAGATTCCAATACATGTCAATTTGTTTTTCGATATTTTTTCCTAGTTCACGTTCTAAAACAGAACCTACTACTCTTCCAAGAAGCATTGGCAGATATTTTTTTGATCGTGCAATATTCATATTATAAGAATTAGAATAAGAAGAACCAATAACATTAATCTGAACAGGAGTCATATGTGCTTTTCGATCAAATCGTCCATAAACGGCTGACATTCCATCAAACATCGTTGCACCAATATTTTCAGAAAGAGCAGAACCCATTTTAAAGGAGTTATCACTATTAGCTAAAACGTGATGGATTCTAGCACGAGAAATAGGGAGATTAATAGGTCCTTCTTTATCAAAAGGATGTCCAAAAATATAAACATCTTCTCCGTTAACATAGGTTACAGTACCGATAGCAGATAACGAAATATCACCATCTACAAGCTTCACTGCTACAGCATCTCCACCTTTTAAAGGGGCAATGCCGTGAGATCTAGAGGAAGTAATAATTGTAAACTCTTCAACTCCTGGATATTGTTTGTCTGAGGAAATAGTTTCTAGGTCTTTAAGCAGCTCAGGATCTGTCATTCCTTCTAATGACCACATAGTTTTGATAGGTTTAGCATTAGGGAAAGAAACGTGCTGACTGCGTGATTTATCAGAGATCATGTCTCTGATAGGAGCTACCCCAATGATTGCTTCTTTAGAAAATCCCCAGCCATAAGCCAAGGCTCCTACTAATTTACCATCAATATAAATAGGACTCCCACTCATACCTGCTGCACCAAAAGTAAGTTTAGTTTTTTCATCAGTAAGTTTCATAAGGATCATAGCCCCTTTTGTAAGACTATTAGGCATATAGGCAATAACTTCTAACTCTAATTTTTCAGGCTCTAGCCCTTCCATCACAGTTAGTGCATAACCCTTCATCCCTGTTTTTAGTTGATCTTCTGGGAAAAATTCTTCGCTTTGTGCAAATAGAGAGCTTGTTAAACAGATTAAGAAAAAGAGATTTCTCATATACTATTCCTTATTAAAAATATAATTGAACACTACCTCTTGCTTGGAAACCTCCGTAGAAAGATCCCTGGGAAATCTGGATATTTTGGTTTAAAATATTATTTAATTCCAATGATAAGGTTGTTATTCTGTGGACTTTTTGAGAGATTTTAATATTAAGGAGGCTCATAAGAGGTGTGCTTAAATCCGTACGGAGATTTCGTTCAGAAAGCATAGATAAAGTACTTTCAAGCCAAAATCCTATAGGCTTGTATCCTATTCCAAGTATAATATCAAATTGATGAGGAGCCAAGATTAGCCAATCTTTATTAAAATAATAGTAAGTATATGCTGCTGTGATCTCAAAAATATCCGCAATCTTTGATCCTAAAGAAGCTTGAAGCTCTAATGAATCCACGTTTTTTGTATTTTCAAAAGTATAAAATTGATTTTCAGAATTAAATACATAAATATTTTTATTTCGGTACATATTATATGATATTTTTGATCCTATCCAAAAATAAGCAGTAGGTTTTGCAAATAGAGATAATGAAGCATTCCATTTTGCTTCACTAAGAGCTTTATTAGCAAAGAATTCTTCTTTATTCATAATATCAGCAGCACCAAAAATATCAAAATCCCCTGAAAAAGCTAGCTTAATCAAAAATCTATCATAATAACTATAACCTAATGCTAGTTCTGGCCAACCAAAAACTTGATCAGTGGTTGATCCAATGATGGTAGCTCCAATAGTAGTAGAAAATCCTTTACCAATATTAAATTCACTAGCTATGCTTACTTTTCCAGTATGTTCTATTTTGTTATCATAAGAATTCATATTGTAAGTAGATTTAATTATAAAATAGTTCCATTCTGTGAAATTAGCATGGTAGGATAAACTAAGATCATTTTCGGTAAGAATAGACTCAGTTTTTTTGTGTCCGACAGTATCTTCTAATATTTGCATAGCTACTCGAATATCTGTGTCTACCTTGATATAAGAACTATCAGTTATCCAATGAGATACAGCAAAAGATACAGGGACATAGTGATAATCTTGATGAAAATCAGTGTTAGTCAAAAAGCTTTGTTTTTTTTGATCGTATGATAAACTAATATCAATCAAGGTATTTGTTAGAGCATACGAAAAACTACTATCTAATTGATTTCTAAATTTTTGAGTATTGAAGTAAGTTATCTTATTAAGTCCTATATTATCAGTAAAAAGGCCACTATAGTCAATTGCATAAACAAGATTTTTGATTGTATTTTCAGAATGAAAATTAATTTGGGTATTATTGTAAGATCCATAACCAAATTGAAGTGTAGAGTATTTATGTGCTACGCGTTGGCCTTGATGTAGTTGGTAGGAGGTATCTTGGATTACGGAGGAGCTAAGCTCTTCGAGATAAACTTCCTGAAATTGAGGATTTCTATCTTTTAATAGGGCTTCTTCTGTACTATCTGTGCGAAGAGAACTCTGATCCTCTATCACTAATTCAATATCAGGTAATTCAATATTATCAACTTGTGAAAACAGCAAGGTGGGTAATAAAACTAGTATGAAAAGTGAAATTTTAAACATGATATTCTCTTTTATTATAGTACTTGTTTTTATTATAACATATCTTGATAAAAATTTCAAATAAGAAAAATCTATTTTTAGATTGATTGGTAAAATCATCTGATGATTTCTCAATTAAATAACTAGTAGTTGGAAGTTTTTATAGATATAGTTATTGCAGGGAAGGGAGAAAGTCTCAAAAATATTAATTATAAACGATTACCAAAAACATGTGATGTTTATCATATTAATCAATTTTATTTTGAAGAGCAATATTATTTAGGTAATAAACTGACATATTTTATGTTTAATAATAGTGTATTTTAAATACCATAGCTATATGATTTATTTATTAGAGAAAAATGATCTTTATGAGTTTGACAATATTATGTGTTCAGTTTCTTATAAGTTAGACAAACTTGAAAAACAAGATTTATTTCCCTTTTTATGATTTAAAATCTGAGTGTTTTTAAGCATCTGTTATACATTTTTATGGTCTTTGGCCACAATCACAAAGGTATAGTTTTTCTCATTAATAGATGCAATTATGAAACAATATACAAATATCTATTTGGTAGGAATGGAATTTTCTAATTATTGTAGTACTAAATAGCTATGCTTTTGATATTTCCGAAAAAAAGAATATCAGAATCGTATGGCAACATTTAGAAATAATAATAATACAACTCAGTGTACTTATATTCATGATAAAAAATTTGATATCCCAGTTCTTCAAAAATGCCTTGAGATTCTTAGGATTAATATCTATGCAATTGTAGAGAATACTAACCTAGCTAAAATTATCCCTATTGCATCAGAAAAAGATGACTACTTTGTTGGAATACAAGAAAAAAATTATATTTAAGAAGTGCAGGACTTGGGTTTATCTCCAAAAGATCAGCGTATAGAAAAAGCATCTATGTTATGAGTAGTTTATTATTGCAGAGTGAGAAGTATAGTTTTACAGTGGCGTATAGTGCCTAATAATAAAGCTTTATAACATACTTTTAAGCCTTAACCGACGACATCTATAACTTTTATAAGTGATATTTAAGTTTAATCCCCCATTTATCGAACACAACGATATCTGGGGGTTTCTTTTATTTAGATTTAATTCTTGAACCAACGACAAGACCTAAACATCACTATTTTAAATTTTAATATTCTTTTAATCAGCTAAAAATAAAGCTTAAAAGATATTTAAGACTAATTTTACAATAATATTTTCTTCAAAAATCATCTATATAACCGACGACATAAAGATTTTATTAAATATTATAAACATTACCGACGACACTATAGATATTATCAACTCTTATAGCGTTTTCTCATGATTTCAATGATTACTCTTATCCATCGTTCTGATATTTGAAATTCTGTGGATAGATCCTGATAA
>JBOFDR010000269.1:0-1513 GCA_051647205.1 Brevinema sp.
TATAAAAATCTCAGATTAATTCCAAATCATCAATTTTGTCTAAATTCTTTGTCTAAATTCTTTGTCTAAAGAGTTTGTTCAAAGATTGCTTTATTAGATGATTTTTTGTATAATTCTAAAAATATAGAAGATTTGTTCATAGTTTCAACTTACTTATTTATAATAGGATAATATCTTAGGAGTGTTTTATGTTTAAGCAGAAAATTACCGCTATTTTACTATATATTACTATGTGTTTTTTAGCTTCAGATATTTTTGCAACTCAAAAAGAGATCCCTTTAAAATCATTAACAAAATCTGTACGCTTACAGACAACGTTTAGTCCTTTTCGTTCTTCTCAAAATGTATCTAGTGATGTTGCTATCTGGAAGAATCGATTAGGTTATGAGCAAACTTCTTATAATGTTTCGCTAGTTGGTATTAATCTGAATACTTGGCTTGAAAACCCTGAATATCTTAATACTCTTCAAAAAATCGCCAATGATTTCCCTATTCGTAATCTCTTAACTCATCTTCAATCATATAATCCTACACTAGTATTTAATGATCCTGATCTTGTAAAAAGGATCCTAGAAACAGATATTTACAGCCCTTATTTTGAATCAATAAAACAAACTCCTCAAATAGGAGTGAAATTTTCTGATATTAAAAGTACAATTTCCTACACAAGGCATTATCATATCTATGGTGTGGGTGCTCAAAATTATCCTTATTTTGGGAAACCTGTTGAAGGTGGAAAACGGGAGATTAATCTTGGTTTACTTCGAGATCAGCTGAGTGAAATTACTGTGAAAATGCCTGATACTGATATTTTTCTTGTTGCAGTGATTAATATTGTTCCTAATTGGTTAGAAGAGACATTAGATATTTTTCAAGTCAATCAGCAAGAATTAGAGATCCTTATCTATGCTTTTGATCGCAATCAAAAATTAATAGGTGGCTCTGGGATTCCTTTGTCCATGCTACATAATGGTCAGAAGTTTGTTTTTGAACAAAAAATTAGAAGTAAAATATGGCAATCTTCTTTGTCTAGAGAATTTTATATCACTCCATCATATCAGATTGTTAATACTCCTAAAATAGGTACTAGTGAATTAACTCCCAAGATTACAGTGCCTATTGATGTTACTCCTATCTTGAACAAACAACAAAAATATATATTAAAAGCAATAAAACATTTAGATCATCAAAAAAAATCCATCGATGTAGAGCTTTTTAATCCAGAAGGAAAGTTTCTGGTCAAACCTAAAACACGAAAATATCCTGCTATTGAACTAGAGAAGAAAGTACTTGTTCATAAGGATTCATCTTTATTAGTACAAGATCTATCCTTTGAAAAAGGAGAACTATTAGCTCGGTTAAATAAAGAAGGAAAAACAGCTATTTCTGAGCGTTCTTTATTATTAAAGAAAAGACTTCCATCTAATGAAGGTGACAAATTAGAAGTTCTGTTCACACAGCTAAGAGAATCATTGTTATCACAGCCAAGTACTTACACTAACACACCGTATAC
>JBOFDR010000270.1:0-1894 GCA_051647205.1 Brevinema sp.
TTTTATTAATTGGTTCAATTCGAAGATCCAATCCATAATTAGGATGTTGTCGTGACTTTAAAGTAGTATGTAAAAACCAAAAATCTGACTGCTGAAGATCAAATTTAAAATTCCAATTACCTTGAGCAAAAGCGTAATCAAGCATTTCATATTCTTCATAATCTTTATAATTAATAGCAAAAGTTTTATCAATAAAGAGTTGGAAATCATTTGGAGCTGTATCAATTAATATTTTTTGCTTTGATCTATTAATAAAAGTAGGAGTTATTTGATTGCTTTTCACAGATAGTTTCATTGTTACCAATTTATCAACAAGTGGTAAACCAGCCAAATTAAGATCATAAAAATTAATATAAGCATCGCCTTCAAGATCTGTAAGATTGGAAGACCCTTTTATATTAAAAGTACTAGATCCAATAAAAACAAGATTACTCCATACAGATTGGAGATTGATTTTTGCACCAAAATTAACATTATTATTTTTCAATTGAACTATGGTATTATTCATCGCAAAAGTATGACGGAATTCCGTCATCATTCGCACTATAATTTCTACTTGCTTAATATTGATACTCAGATTCATGTTTTCAAGATGAAAATCAATGCTTTTTTTGGAAGAAGTATTAGTTTTTTCGATAGATAAATTGATATTTCCATATTTTAACTGTAAAAGTTGAATATAATCTTTGATACTAGTAGTATAACCAATAAATTTAATCTGTTCAATACGAAGATCACCTAAGATCTGCTCAAATTCCTTAGTAAAAAATTTCCAAAAACGATAGTAAAAATATATTCCTTGCACTGAGAACTCTAATTTATCATCAACAATAATCGTAATATCAGAGAAACTCACAAAAACAAAAGGTAAGTTAGAAATATTATTAAATGTCACCGATTCTGCGTATAATTTTTCCGCCAGAAAACGCTCTAAATGGTCTTTATTTAGAGCAACAGAAATATTAAGAATACCTAGACAGACAATGTAAATTAAAAAGAAAAAGAAGATAATTTTTGATAAAAAATTATTAATTGTTTTTCTCACACTCTCTACCTATTTTTATAACAGCTATTATATAAATATTACGGTTTTTGATAAGATTTACCTATCTTTTGATAATAGATATCTAAATGTTCATAAATTTCAGAAAGTTGATCTTTAGAATAGATATCTTTTTTTAATTTGTTTTCAATTAGTTCAAAAACAGTCCCTGCTTTATCCAGTTCTTCACGTTGCATATGAACCCACGCTAAGGTATCTAAATAAGCAATGTTCTCATCTTGATCTACAGCTTCTTCAGCGAATGCAAGAGCGTTATCAAGATTAGTTTTTTGTTCTGCATACAAATAAGCTAAGTGATTAATTGTTGCTAAATCTGCTGGATGGTGTTTGTAAGAAGATAGTAAGATAGCTTCTGCTTTTTCAAACTGTTTTAACTCTACATAAATAGCTGCAGCCATATTATTAAGAATCAGATTCATCTTAACATTAATTAATATCTTTTCGATATATTCAGCAGCTTTTTGATATTCTTTTTTTGAAAAAGATAGGTAAGCATAGAATATCTCTTTATTTGTAGAAAGATATGGTAATAATTCTTCTGCTTTATCAAATTGTTTCATGATAATATGAATATCAAAAATTTGGGCATAAATTCCAGCAGAATTTTTATTGTGTTTAAGAACTTCCTGTAAATAAAATAAAGCATCTTCATATTGTAATAAACCTAAAGAAACTTCAGCGAATAGTAAGTTATACTTTTCTGTTTGTGCTAAAGAATGTTTATTAAGCACAAACTCTACTTTAGATAGGATTGTTTGAGCTTCTTGATATTTTTTTTGTTTTATAAAATCATTTGCTATATTCATTAAAGAATCATTTTTTTGAGATTTG
>JBOFDR010000271.1:0-6597 GCA_051647205.1 Brevinema sp.
AAGTCAATCAAAGATCTTATTCAAAAAGATGTTAAAATTATTGTAAACGATGGTGCTGGAGTTAGTCAAACAAGTGGCACAGGTGTATGGGAAACTATTGTTGGTAGATTGGGTAATATTAATGATTTTGCAAAATTTCGTCAAAAAATAGTTGCTTTTGTTCCTAATAGTGGTGCCGGTAAAGCTGCATTTACAGATCCGAAGCAAGGTGTTGATGCTTGGATCACATGGAAGGATTGGGCGGTATCTCAAGAACTAGGCGAAGCCGTAATGATTGAGAAGAATTTGAACACCGCAAGGCCTTTAGATATTGTTACAAAAAAATCTCCGTCTGCAGATGTAATTAAGTTGACAGAATTTTTAGTATCTTCTGAAGCACAGAAAATATTTATGAAACATGGTTGGTATCGTTAATTTATCAAAAGTCCCCAATTGGGGACTTTTTTGTTTTAATTTTTTATAATAATATATAATGAATAATTTCTTTGATCCTGGAAAAATCTAAAGCATATAATTTATTCTTTTATACAAGAAATTGCTCATTTTTTTTTTAAGCCATAGCATCTAATAAAACCTCTATATTTTGGGTTGATTCAAGGAATTGGACACAGAAGAAAATATACTATGCAATAAACCCCCTATTATTTTAGGGGGTTTTAAATTTTAGAGATAAGGTGAATTTTAGAAACGTGCTCCAATTTCCATGTTCACACCTGAACTATCAGGACTTCCAACATATTCAAGGGAGATTACAAATTCACGAGAAACATAGAATTGCATACCAGCTACGAAGTTTACAGGGAATTTTTCTATTTCAACGGAATAAGACTTTACAAGTCCACCTGTTAAGACACTAAGATCTTTACCTTTTGTTGCTCCGAAGAGTTCTACATACTGAATACCTGTATATACATTAAATATGCCTTTATATTGATAACCAATACGTGGTGCCACATACATAATAGGTTTTTCTACGAAGCGAGTAATATTATTGACTTTATCATCCAATCGAACATATCCACCAGAAAGCATAAAAGACGTAAAAAATCCTTTATATCCGAAAGCAAGATTGATCCCAGCCATCCCGACAAAACCTTCTAGCTTATTTTCTAAAACACCCACTGGTAATCCAAGAGGTTTAGGTCCTCCTAATAAAGGAGGAATATTTAAAGTTACAGTAGCAGTCCCAATATCTGTTCTTTGATTCATCTGTAAATAAGCTGCTAAGCCGAATAATTGTAAAAAAGGTAAGAGCATGATATCGACTTTAGCACCAACAGCATGACTTTCCACATCAATAGTACCTTTAGAAATTCCCCAGTTTTGAAGACCTGATCCTAGTAAAGATTCTAAGGCAGGTCCAGCTTCGCCTTTGAATTTTTTGATTTTATATTTTTCTTTAGTGTAATTATAGATTAACGAAACACCAATAGGATTAGGGAACATACCTTGAGGGATTCTGAACTGTTTTTGTAAGAGGGGGAGGGCAGAGGCAGTTGGGGAGGGTTTTGTGTTTACTAAAAATTGGGAAGGAGTAACAGGAACTTCTAGATTAGGTAATGTTTGAGGTGTGGGTTGGGTATAAGAGTTAGTGTGTAGTAATGTTAGTGTTATTCCTATTAAAAGACTAAGATTTTTTTTCATAGAAATTTCTCCTAAAAATTGTCTAGTATATTTTAAATATTTTGTATTCTAAAAACATTGATAAATAATTGCTTATGTAATTAGAACATATAAGATAAATATTATATTATATTTGGATTAATATGTCAATAAATTGATTTTTAAATGAATTATTGATTGATTAAAACTTTCAAAGTATTATAATAAAAGGATATAATATTTAATTTATCAAATGTAGGAGGGTAAGCTATGAGCTTCCAAAATTTTATGATAGAAAAAATTGCTCCAATAATGTCTAGAATTGCACAACAAAGGCATTTATTGGCTGTTAGAGATGGTATTGTTATCAATCTAGTTCCAGGAATGATAGGATCATTTTTTCTACTAATTGCAGCTCTTCCAATTCCTGGTTATGGTGATTTTATTAAAAGTATAGGTTTATTTGATGCATTATTATTACCTATTGGTGCTACACTTGATTTAATGGGGATTACGGCAGTGATTGCTATTGCATACCGATTAGCTGAATCATATAAAGTGGATGCATTGTCAGCTGGTATTATTTCTTTATTATGTTTCTTTTTATTAACCCCATATCATTTGACTCATGAATTAGTCCAAGGTGGTATTCACGGAGTGATGCCTATTATGTATCTTGGATCAAGAGGATTGTTTACAGCACTGGTTGTTTCTTTATTATCTACAGAGGTATATGCTCATGTTACTTTAGCAAAATGGACAATTAAAATGCCTGAAGGTGTTCCTCCAGCTGTAGCAAGATCATTCTCTGCATTAATCCCAGGTGGAATTACTATTATTGTATTCTGGATTCTTCGTTTGATTGTTGATGCAAGTCCTTTTGAGAACATACATACTGTTATTACTGATTTTGTTGCAAAACCCTTAACAATGATAGCAGGTAATCTTCCTGGTGCTATATTATTTATGTTTTTGGTACATTTCTTTTGGTTCTTTGGAATTCATGGTCATTTAGTAGTAGGAACAATTTTGGATCCTGTTTTTGTTGTTCTTCAAGATCAAAATAGGATAGCTTTTCAATCAGGATTAGAAATCCCCAATATTTTCACAAGACTCTGGTTTGATTTATATGTTACTTTAGGTGGTTCTGGAGCTTCTTTAGCTGTTGTTATAGCGTTAGTTTTATTTGCTAAGAGTAAACACTTAACTACTGTTGGGAAATTATCTCTAGCTCCAGGAATTTTTAATATCAACGAACCTTTTGTTTTTGGATTTCCAGTTGTATTTAATCCAATGATTTTTATTCCTTGGCTTCTTGTTCCTGTAATGAATGTTTGTACTACATACTTTGCAACTGTTATTGGATTTTTACCAAGGCATACCGGAATTATTATCCCGTGGACAACCCCAATTTTTATTTCTGGTGCACTTGTTGCAGGATGGAGAGGTGTTGTTATGCAAGCCATCAACCTAACGTTATCTGCTATCATATGGTTTACCTTTATAAAAAAAATTGATCAAATAGAACGAGAAAAAGAATTAAACGAAATTAAATAACGGAGAGTGTTATGTTCTATGAATTTCCTAAAGATTTTTGGTGGGGTGTAGCAAGTAGTGGCCCTCAACACGAGGGTGCAGCAGATCTTGGTGGCCGTGAACCATCTATCTGGGATGAATATTATAAACAAAGCTCTCATCGATTTTTTAATAATATAGGACCTTCTCTGTGTGGTGATTTTTATCACAAGTTTAAAGAAGATCTGTCCTTATTAAAAGATCTAGGATTAAACTCATATCGTACCTCTATTCAATGGTCGCGTTTATTGCCTTATGGAGCCTCAAAACCAAATGAAGATGCTGTGCGTTTTTATCATGAAGTAATTGATACCATGCTTTTGCTAGGGATTACTCCCTTTATTAATCTTCATCATTTTGATATACCTTGGTCGTGGCAAGAAAAAGGTGGTTGGGAAAACAGAGAAACAATAGCCGGATTTGCCAAGTTTGCTGATACAAGCTTTACTTTATATGGTGATAAGGTACCTTACTGGTTTACTTTTAATGAACCTATTGTTGTTCCTTATCTTGGTTATATGGATGATTTTATTTATCCTAATATTATTGATATGCAACGTGGTATGACGACAGCTTATCATACTTCATTAGCTCATGCAGAAGCTGTAAAAGCTTATAGAGCAAAAAATCTTCAGGGCAAAATAGGAATTATCTTAAATATTTCTCCATCATACCCTCGTAGTCAACATCCCGAAGATATTAAAGCAGCTTACTTAGCAGATTTATTTCATAATGAATCCTTTAAACAACCTTCATTAACAGGTATTTATTCAGAAGAATTATTGAACTTTATGAATAAAGAAAAAATGCCTATTGTAACTGAGTATCAAGATAAAGAAACATTTTTACAAGGTAAAGTTGATGTACTCGGTATTAATTACTATCAACCACAACGAGTCAAAGCAAAAGAATACTTGGTAAATTCCAAAGCTCCTGTTCGTCCTTCGACCTTTTTTGATTCTTACGAAATGCCAGGACGTAAAATGAATATTCATCGTGGCTGGGAGATCTATCCAAAAGGAATCTATGATTGTCTAATAGATATTCGTAATAATTATGGAAATATTGAAACATTTGTTAGTGAAAATGGTATGGGTGTCGAAAACGAAGATCGTTTCCGAAATGAGAACGGTTATATTGAAGATGACTATAGAATTGATTTTATTAAAGACCATCTTTCTTTTATTCATAAAGCAATGCAAGAAGGCTGTAACTGTAAAGGATATCATTTGTGGACTTTGGTAGATAATTGGTCTTGGCAAAATGCCTATAAAAATAGGTATGGCTATATTGAATTACAACTTCATAATAATCTTAAACGTATCATTAAAAAAAGTGGTTATTGGATTAAAACAGTAACAGAACAATCAGGCTTTGATTTCTAATTGTTGTACCGAATTTTGTTTTGATAAAAAATTAAAAATTTAATCGTCGCAAAAAATAAAACGCCCATTTTATGGGCGTTTTATTTGATTAAAATCAAGTGTGTAGAGAATATTTTGCTATTTGTATGATATACAATATTTTACATAAATTTTATGACTATATATATATAAGTATATATATACTTGCAATTAATAGATTTCATCATTTACAATAGAAATGTTATATTTGTCTCAAAGGAGTAAAAATGAAAAAAATCATAGCAAAAATATCTCTCATGCTGTGTCTTATGTTCTTTTATGTAGGCTGTGCTTCTACAGAAAATGTTAACCGATCGCCTAAAAATAATCGCCCAATAGAAAATAGGGAGCTTTCTGATGTGCCTGTTTCAGATTCTACTACTGTAGTCGTCACTGCAAAGCCTACAGTACAGGTTGCTCCTGAAGTAGTTCAGCCCCTTAAGCAACAGCCACCTACGGTGACTACTCCTTCTACCACTGATACAAAAAAAGTAGTAGAAGAGAAGCTTACGCAAGATAAGCAGAGAGCTAAAGAAGTAGTTAAAGCAGAGATTAAAAAAATCACAGATAAAGTTAATCAGTATAATTATCGTAAACATAATGAAGATTCTATCGTAGGTGCACTTGGTCAGAATCTAGATAGTTTTGCACATGCATATTTTCAGTACAAAAAGAATTCAAGTATAAATGATTATCGTTATACGATTAAAAATCCTAATACTAGTGATCTATCTCTTTGTCTAATGGCCTATCAACCAGATAATAGCACTGTTTATATTTTTAGTGCTACCCCTCTTCCAAATATAGAAAATAAAATGAAGGCTGCACTAAAAAATAAAACAGAAACAGTTGTAGATGTAGATATAATCGCTGGATCTATGTCGAGCCTCTCAGAAACAGTTTTTTATAAAAATCAGCAAGGTCAAAAAATTCCTTTAGAACTAGAAGGATATGTACTAAAACAAATAGTATATCAGCAAGATTACTTTTTTTATAATACATATGATAATTATTTTCATAACTATAAGACTAGGATTCAGGAACTTATTTATCCTCAACTTCGTTCTGCATGGAATAAAGATAGTGCGAATACTTACCCATTACATCATCGCCTTAATCGAAAAATAGATTATATTTATATGGAAAATAAACCAAGTATACAAGCTAACGATACTACCACTGTTGTTCTTAATCTTACTAAAGAGGGAGATGACTATATCTATAATCCGCATAATGGACAAAAATATGCTACTCAGGTATTGTATAGTAGCACGCCTATGTACAATATATCTGCCACTATTTCTTTTAATATTATGACAATAAGTGGTTATACCGGAGTAAAAGAAGACCAACGTATTAACGAAAATCAAGTAAAAAAATATATAGATAAGAGTTGGTAAAATCTAACTAAATTACTAGTATAAAATATAAAATAAACAAATAACCCCCTATAATAGGGGGTTATTTGTTTATTTTATATTTTATTTTTAGAAGAGAGTAAAGGTGTTTGAGGTATTTTATAATAGATAATATATTATCTATTATAAAATAATTGATAACTTGCAATTGGTAGAGATAATTTTTAAAATAGAAATATTATTTTTCTTTTTTTAAATGAAGTAGAAATGACAAATATTATCATAAAAATATTTTTTGTGATCTTTCTTATGTTGTTTTATATTAGCTGTTCGAAGACTGATAATGTTAATCAGTTATCTAAAAAAATCGTTCAATTAAAAAAAGAGAGCTTAATGGCATATCTGTTCAATCAAAGGCTTCTTCAAGTGATTTTGCAAATCCTTTTAACCATCAAGCTCCTCCACAAGATGCCGAAGTAGTTTCAGATTCAAATAAAGAAGAAGAAAAGAAGCTTGAACAAGATAAAAAAAGAGCCGTAAATATAGTAAATGAAGAGATTAAAAAAATCACTGATAATAGTAGTAAATATAATTATGCTAATTATACTAGAAGCTCTACCATAGGTACGATTGGTTATAATATAGATTGTTTTTCTAGT
>JBOFDR010000272.1:0-4556 GCA_051647205.1 Brevinema sp.
AAATAATTTAGAAATCTATTAAAATATAAAACTCCATGAAAAATCATGGAGTTTTATTATGCAGAGATCAGAATAGTTGATTTATACTGCTCAATGAATTGTTCTGCTGTTTTTTTATCATAAGTTTCTGTGATAATTAAACTTGCAAATGATAATACTTTATCAGGCTCTGCTACTTTGAAAAAAAATGAAAGGTCTTCTAATGTAGAAGAATAGAGACGTTTGTCATATAATTGATCGCAAATATTTTTTAGAGTAGCAGATTTTATTTGTTGCCCCATAAGGATATCTGAGATAATAAGGGCATAAAAATGTTCCCATATTTTTTTTCTTGTGAACATATGTTCCTCCACATTAATGATATATTCAAAGATATCAATATGCAAGAGAAAGGGCAAATATTATTTATAAGTTTTTCAATAAATTTTTAGTTTGTATATAACCGGTAAGAATAAGAGTATGTTTAAGTTTATTCATATTTGAAATAGTTGGAATATAGGAATTATCATACTCTACACTTAATTCAGGTTTGTAAAGCTGATATTCAAGTTTTGCAATATAGGATTGGTTCATATAAAAAGATCGAATCATTGGCTCTGTAAAAGATAATAATTTAAATGGATGTGAATTATTAAAAGAGGTATTAAATCTACTCATTTGATTTGCAGACATTTTTTCGTAAGAAAACAAATTAGAAGCAAGGCAAGGTCCTTTAAATCTTGTTTTAACGATACCTACAGGAACTGATCCTGTAACCCCACCGTCAACGAGCATTGATTCATGATTTTCTATATCAGTGTTAGGAGCAAATAATCCAGGAATAGAGCAACTTGCTTTTATGGCAAAACCAAGATCTCCATGTTCAAAGATAACATCTTGAAAATTTACAAGATCACTTGCTTTACAAACAAAAGGTATAGATAGATTTTCTATTTTTTTATGCTTGACAAGCTTATTAATCTCATCCATAAGATTTTCACCATTAAAAAACCCTTTATTTTTTTTAAATTTCAAGCTAGGAGTTGCCATTCCGATAAGAGCTGGAAGAGATTCTGTATGTTCATCAAAAATAGCTATTAGTTCTTTTGTGTGGAAGCCTGCTGCAAATAATCCCCCTATTAAAGAACCTATACTTACGCCTGCAATATACGAAATACGTATTTCTTCTTCTTCAAGAGCTTTAAGTACCCCAAGATGAAAAAATCCTCTCATTCCACCACCCCCAAGAGCTAAACCGAGCCCTTGGGATTGAATTTTGTTTCTTAGAGTGTGACGATGAAACATAACTACTTCCTTTTTGAGAACTTATAATCCACTTGATAGATCAAACGATAAGTCCAGATCTTCTGTAGATACACTTTCTTCTAAAAGATAAGGGTCGTTTGGTCTTATAGTTAATTCTTCAGATTGAACACTACTTAAATCTACTGATTGACCAGAAACAGCATAAGAAGTTTTTTGAGTAAGCTGAGCTTGAATTTGGTTTACAAGCTTTGGGTTACCATATGTTTGAGGAGTGGTCCCTGCAATAAAGTATTCAACATATCCATCGGGATCTGAGGCTGATGTTAACAATCCTGTGTAAGGGGAGACAAAAGCCGCCTGGAGATCAGACTTATCAACTTTAAATGGGAGCTGTTTAGGATTAGAAAAATTAATAACTTTATTCATATAACTCATCCAAGGAGGTGCAGAAACTAATGCACTAGCACGTCCTCTACCTAGAGATTTTCCAGCTTTATCAAGACCCATCCAAATAACTGTAGTAGTTTTTTCTGTAAATCCGGCAAACCAGGCATCAGTCCAGTTTGCTGAAGTACCTGATTTAGCTCCTGTCACATTATAACCGTTAAATCCCGCTCTATTTGCTGCGGGACGACCAGTACCTCTAACAATTACATCATTAAGCATACTTTGCATTAATTTCGCTGTTGCAGGAGAAATTACTTGTTTGCGTTGTTTTGCTAAGTGAGCTGTTCTAAAATCATCCAACATTTTTCCATTTCTATCGTATACGTAAAGAATACTAATAGGGTCTACACTTTTACCCCCGTTGATAAAAACGCTATAGGCTTGAGCTACAGATAGAGGAGTTGCAATTCCTGTTCCAAGTGCTGTGGCAATTTGATTATGAAATCTTTTTTCTAACACTTTAGAATCTTTTTCACCAAGGAATAAAGCTAATCGCTCAAGTATATGGTTATATCCAAGTTGCCTAAGTAATTTTTCCCAAATTTTAATAGTAATAATATTAATGCTAAGAGATAAGGCTCTTCGTACTGTCATAGCACCAGCGTAAGAACCATTATAGTTTCTTGGTGTCCACGTGCTACCGTTAGGAAGCCGATAAGAAATAATTTCATCAACAAAAATTTCTGAAGGAGTGATTATTTGAGTATCTAAAGCTAAAGCGTAAATCAGTGCTTTAAAAGTAGATCCCATTTGACGACGAGCTTGAGTAGCTCTATTAAATTGGTTAGCAACATTAAAATGACGTCCACCGATCATAGCTTGTATGTAACCAGTATTTGGATCAATAGAAATAAGTGCACCTTCTACAGCATCAATCTTTCGATCAACAAGACGTTCAATATTATAGAGTTTTTCTATTTCTTCACTGACAGTGCTAGCTCCAATCATTTGAGAACCTAATAACATAAGATCTTGATCAGCAGCAACCATGTTTTTAACGGTTTTTTTAGTACGATTGTCACTAAAACTAAAGCTTTCCATTCCAAAAGAAGTACCAATTAAATCTAGAATATCAATATAATTTTCATTCAAATAACGATGACTTCTAATATTATTTTGAGAATATAAAGCCTGTTCATTAGAAAATGCTTCTTCCATTTCTGCTGTAGCAATTTTTTGATAATCTAAATCAAGAGTTGTATAAACTTGAAGACCACCAGAATAAAGAAGATCTTCTCCATAACGATCTAATACCTGCTGACGAACATATTCTGCAAAAAATGGAGCAGGATTTTTATCATCAGTAATATTTTTAGTTGCAGCGACAAAGGAGGCATCATAGTTTAACCAAAAATCTTCAAAAGTTTCGTTGGAAAGCTCTTGAGCGATATATCCTTCTTTAACCATGGAATTTAAAACGATACGATGACGAGCTTGAGCTCTTTTATAATCATTAATAGGAGAATAGCCAGAAGGAGCTTGAGGAAGACCTGCAAGAAAACTAGCTTCAGCTAAACTTAAATCTTTTACTTGTTTACCAAAATAAAAATCAGAAGCCGATTGAATTCCATATTGACCATGTCCAAAATAAATTAAGTTAAAATATAATTCTAAAATTTCTTCTTTTGAGTATTTTTTCTCAATTTGAAAAGCATACCAAAGTTCTACTGTTTTACGTTTTATAGAACGAGAGCTATCTGTAAATAATAATTTTGCAAGTTGCTGTGTTAGGCCAGATCCTCCACGAGCACGTCGTCCACGTAGAGGATCTATTAAAATCCCTTGTAACATAGCTGTGAAATTAGCCCCATTATGTTCATAAAATCTATTATCTTCAGTAGCTATAATTGCTCTTATCAGGTTCTGTGGGAGATCATTGAATGAGACTATAGAACGTTTTTCGAGAAAAAATTCAGAGATAAGTCTTCCTTTGACATCATAGATTTTAGAAGGAACAGAAAAATATGAGTAAGCATCTAATTGACTAACATCTTGTAGATCGTTAAATGCAATCACAAGTTTTGTTAATCCGATCCCTGTAGCTAGTGCAATGACACCTAATACGATAAATAGTTTGATCTGCCAACTTTTTAATGACATATACGCACCTTAACTTACTATTTGAATATTTCAATACATTGTACACTTTTTTATTTTAAAAATCAAATTTCTTTAAATTATTAAAACTTAGAAAATTAATAAGCTTATTTTCTGATTTTGTTGCTTTTTCTACAGAAATCTACTATTATATAAATATATAAATTAATGGAGAGATTTGAATGTTATTATTACAAAGAATATTATTATTATCTTGTGTATTTCCAATTTTATCCTTCTCACAAACAAATATGATGCTCCGTGAAAATATTAAAGAATATTTTCAAGAATGGATCTCTCAAACAAACGATAATTGGGCCTTTGAAATTGATGGAGTCCAATTTTCAACTCAAGGATTAGATTATGGTTTGAAAGCAATTTCTTCAAATATTGCAAGTTTATCGAAACCTGAACAAGAGCAATTAAAAAATGCTTATACACAAACATTTATCGATCAAACGACAATTCTTATGAATTACTATAAAGAATTACTCGATCATAAAGATTTGGATCTGCTTATTCAAGAATTTTTCAGACAAGCAGCTACCCAGCTATGGTTGGAAAAAGAGCTTGAAAAAGATCCCAAAGCTATTGAGCCAGCTAAGGAAGAAATCGAAATTTTCTTTAAAGAAAACTCAGAGATTCTTTTAAAACGAGGACTTTCTGCTTCTCAAATTTTTGAATATAGTAAGCAACAATTGCAACAGAAAAAACTTCAAGAATGGACTCAATCTAAAGTAAAAGAATTAAGAGATCGTGCTAGTATT
>JBOFDR010000273.1:0-4826 GCA_051647205.1 Brevinema sp.
TACGACTTGCTTCTATAAAAATCGATGTACTCTTAGATATTTATGATAAAAATCTTATTATCACAAAAAATACTGGTTATTTCTCTGAAGGTAAAGGTGTGCTTGAAGAAAATATATTTACCTATCTTGATGAAATTATAGAACTAATAAAAGATTATAAAACAGATATTGTAATAATTAAAACAGGAAGTTTTTTTAGCGAGTCACTAAACAGTGAATATGAAGCCAATCGTCTTGCTTTATTAAGATCAGAATCAATAAAATCCTATTTGATAAGAAAAGGTATTCCTGAGAAAAATATTCGCACCAGTATCAAAATAGCAGATGAAAAAAATAGTAATAAACAGAAAGAGTTGCGACGTGTTCGGGTAAGTTTAGAAAAAGATTTAGAAACATTAAAAGAGTAATAGTATGATAAGAGCAACATTAATATTTTTGTTATTCAGTGCTTGTAAGATTATTCCCGATAATTATCGGGAAAGTCTAATAGGATCTTGGTTTAACGAAGAAACTATTGAAACCAGTGGTGGACGACAAAAAATTCAGTACACAGCAACTTTTAACCTAGATAGTACTTATTTTTTAGAAGTCATTCATCCTGTTACAGGGACACAAAACTTGAATCTCACCTATCAAGTAGGATCAATTGATTATTTCCCAGTATTTAACCTTCGTAATGTTGATGGAAAAGATGTCGGATTCCCTCAGTTTTATTATTTTCAAAACAACGATTCAATCTTGGTAACATCAACAAATAAAAATATAATCTTCCCAAAAAGATGGACAAAAAAATAATAAAAATAAAAAATAATGGTCTGTGCTACTCGCAAGGGTACACAAAAATCCCCTAATAGTAATTATCGGGGGATTTTTTTATGGCGATTTTATAAAAAATTACAGATATGGATATATTCTATACTATAGGGTATTTATATCATTGATTCTTTAGCTTCTGTACCTTCTCCAAAAGAAGAAATTCCTCTTTTGGATCCTTCTAAAAATGTGATAGTCATTGCAACAACTCTTTGATCAAGCTGATTGTGAAATGTTTCCTTAATTTTTTCTAGAGCAGGAGCAAGAGAATTTTCTTGTTTGAATATTTTAAAAAGTATCTTTGCGATATTACGTTCTTCAATAGTAAAACCAGCTCTTCGAAGACCTACTGCATTGATCCCACTAATTAATCCATAAAAACTTGAGACTAAAGAAAATGGAGGAATATCACGACCAACTCTTGATCCACCAGAAATAATAGTATAAGCACCAACACGAACATGCTGATGAATTAAAACCCCACCAGATAAAAAGACACCATCTTCAAAAACACAACATCCAGCAGGAAGAACACCATTAGCAAAAATCACATGGTTTTTGAGGACTGTATTATGAGCAACATGTGATCCAACCATCAACAAACAAGAATTTCCAATTATCGTATCAGGAGATATGGTAGGATCTTCATAATTGACAGGAGCATGTATTGTTACTGATTCACGAATAACATTATTATTACCAATGATAATTTTTCTAGGAGAGGGTTTATAAGAAAGGTCTTGAGCGGGTGTTCCTATAGAAACATTATTAAAAATTTGATTACTTTCTCCAATTTCTACAGGTCCTTTAATATGAACAAAAGGGTGAATCACTGTGTGATCACCTATAGAAACATTGCCTTCAATAATAACAAAAGGAGCAATCGAAACATTTTTACCCAATGTTACTTCTGGAGAAATTTGAGCTAAGGGAGAAACAGTGTGCATAGCTTACCTTTCAAATAAAATAGTGAAGATATTAATATAATACTTTTTTTTGTAATTCTTTCAGAAATACTTTTTCTACCAAAGCAAAACGTTTTTGGTTTTCAGGACTAGTAGCCATAATTTCTTGGTGTGATTCAAGAAGTAATTTTATATCAGAAATAGAATGCTCTAACTTCTGATCAACAGTAGAAATTTGTTGAGTACATTCTTTTTTGGGATCTTCACAGATAGGAATAAAAGATTCTAAGCCCATAATTTTAAAAATTTCTCTGATACTGCGATTAGGATTTAATAGTGCAACATCATTATGAAGACATTTTTTCTTAATAGATAAAATAAGCCCTATAAAAGAACTATCAACATAATCAGCTTTTTTAAAATCAAAAAAGATATTTTTGATATTCCTTGATTGAATAATATGATCAAGATCAGTATGTAGATTTGAACAATACTCAGCTGTTCCTCGACCTTCTATGACAACATAAAGATCTGAATCATTGGTTCCTAAATATATATTAGCCATTTTTAGCTCCCGACTGTGGAACGATATTTTTCACTAAAAAAAGACAATAAAAGTATTAAAATACTTATTCTAAATTAATAGAGTATTTTAATACTTTTATTGTCTATTGAATTTTTATCGCAGCATCATTACAAAAGGTTCTGGATTTACTCTGGCATTGCCAATCAGTACTTCATAATGCAAGTGATAACCTGTTACTCGACCAGTAGCACCTACATATCCAATAACTTGTCCCTGTTTTACACGAGCATTTGGATAAATTTGAGATGCAAATGATTGCATATGTCCATAGCGTGTTACAAAACCATATTTGTGTTTGATTTCAATTAAATTTCCGTAACCACCTTGCACGCCTGCTTTAGAAATAACACCATCTGCAGATGCATAAATTGGGGTTCCAGGTAGTGTTGCAAGATCCAATCCATCATGAGATTCAACACCTCTATGATCAAAAGGATTTCTACGTACACCAAAACGTGAAGTAATACGAGCTCTTGTTGCTACAGGATAAATAGAAGGAATCTCTCTAAGAGTTCTTTTATTTTCACTCATAAAATTACCAAGATGAAAAATCTTTTCTTTTGTAACATCTAACTCTTTTTGAAGAATTTGTAATTGATGAATTTCGGCAGTAGTAGTATTATTGGATATCATAGAAATTTCAGGATCATTGATAGAAGCAGAAGTAGATTCAATAGGAGAATTCACAATAGATCCAACTTCTAAGCGAAATTGTGCAAAATACTGCGTTAAAGAGTCGACAGTCTGGGAAACATTATAAAAACGTTGCTCTAATGCATTATTTTCTTCAACTAAACGAACACGAATACGAGAATTGGTTTGCCCAGAAGCGAGGATTACAGTAGATGTAATAGCTGTAATGCTAAGAATAAGTCCGAAAAACATTAGTACATAATTAGATAAATGTATATTAAGACCTTTACTATTAGAATGAGGAATAATCATGATAGAAAAACGAGAGATACCAAATTGATGTATTTTAGCTTTCAGTTCTAGGAAAAACTTTTTAACACGCAACCAAAAATTATTTTGGACAGCATCTTTATCAAAATATTTTAAATCCATTGTTTTATGTACAGGAAGAGAATGACTTTTATTTTGACGTTTCATGTATTACTCCATTATTTTATAAATAAGTATAATATGATAAACAAGGCGATAATTTGCATTATAATAAGATACTTTTATGATATGTTTTTTTACTATTTTTGTCAAGATTTTTTCAAATGTTTTCAAAAATTCATAGGCTTCAAAAATTTGAAAAAAAATGATGTTCATATGAAAATAAAAACAATGTCTGTATAAGATATTATTAATTTTATTGAGGTTATTTATGTTTATTGATACGCATGCCCATTTAGATATGACTTTTTTTTCAGAAGATAGTAATTTAGATAAAGAAAAAATAGAGGAGTTGTCGTTAGATCTTTTAGAGTTAGTAATTCATATTTCGTTAGATTTTGAAGAATTTAAAAAACACTTTCCCTTATTAAAAAATCATCCTAAAATTGCTTTTGTGACAGGTATTTATCCCGATCGTGTATCTGATTCCAATTATTCTTTGGATACTTATATACAAGAACTAAAATCCATCCTAATAACACACAAACATGCTGCACTTGGAGAAATTGGAATTGATCTGAAACATGAATCTTACGGTTCTCTAGAAGAACAAAGTTCTCTTTTCAGAAAACAACTCCAACTTGCCAGTGAATTAAAACTGCCTGTTGTGATCCATTCACGAGAATCTTTTTATGAATGCTATGATATCTTAAAAGAATTTCCTGAACTTACTATGATTTTTCATTGTTTTAGTTATGGTAAAAAAGAAGCTGATCTTATTTTAGAGCAAGGTAACTATCTCTCTTTTTCAGGCATATTGACCTATAAAAAATCAAAAGAACTTCAAGAAGTTGCTCAATATGTTCCTCTAGATCAAATCTTTTTTGAAACAGATTCACCTTATTTATCTCCAGAACCATTACGTGGTAAAAAAAACTACCCTGAATATGTTCAACATGTTTATCGTTATTTTGCTCATCTCAGAAATATTCCATTAGATGATTTAGCTAACCATGTTAGAAACAACGTTCACACAGCTTTTTCACTTGATTGATACGTCTTCTCCTTCCTTAAAGGACAAAGGTAACTCCTTCCCTACAATATGACAGATTTGTAAAAGATTTACGAGCTTCTTTTTCTAAAGCTTCTACTTGATCATCTGTACGAGTAGGATCATGATGTGTTAAACCAAGCATCTTCACTTTAGATTCTCTAGCGACAGCGACTGCTTGCTCCCAAGAAGAATGACCCCACCCTGCATATTTAGAGAGTTCTTTTTGTTCGTATTGTGCATCATGAATCATTAGATCTGCATCCCGAGAAATTTGTACTACTCTAGGATCTAATCGAGAAGGAAAGTGCTCAACATCCGTATTATATACAAAAACTTTCCCTTCAGCTTCAATACGATAACTATAGGCACCACCTGGATGAATATGAGAACAAGTTTCGATGATGAT
>JBOFDR010000274.1:0-3041 GCA_051647205.1 Brevinema sp.
GTCAAGCTTTCTACATTGGATTAACTTCACAAAAAGCCAGAGAGCGCATGAATGGCCACAGGCAATCAGTAAAAAACAACGAATTAGAAAAACCTGTGGCTGAACATGCTGCCTCTCATGGTATCAATTTTTTATTTTATTTATTAAACACAAAACGTGTACACACATATTTCTATTACATACATACAATTTTTAAACATATTTAATGTACATGATCAATGAATATCCTTGCCCTCGGCATAATAGCACACACTGAGCTGCCTCTTAGTACACGAGAGAAGATGATATTGATCACATTTTTTATTACATAGTGAACAAATACAGTTTTCATCACAATTGTGATATTCTTTAGTATTGCAAATAGAATGATGAAACCCGTGAGCCGCAAAACGAGTGACAACGTTACGGTTTTTCTGATTAGGATTTTTCCAGTTATCATTTTTAAAAGCTGGTGTATTATAAAATGACAGACTAATGTCTTCAGCTTTACTTTCCCTAATCTGAACAAATTTTATATAATTATCAGTTATTGGCAGATTGAATTTTAATTGGAGCTCAGATACATAAAATCTTTCTCCAGTAAGTTCATACACCAATCTAGATTTTGTATACTTGGAAAGGCACAAAGCTCTCTTAAGAAACCTAGATTTTACTGATTCTAGCAACGTTAAGTCTGTAATTGTAAGGTACGGCCAGAAAACTTCTATGCCGTAAGAAGCGACGGGTGACACTTTTAAATGAAAGAGTTTAATAGCAGTTTTTAATGACAATAAGTGCAGATTAGAAATAGTAAAAGAGGCTGTGATGGCACTTTTGCTTCTATCTTTAATATGATCTGCAAATGACTTGCCTGATTGCTGAAAAGTGAGGCCTAAGTATTTGAATGAGCTGACAAATTCCAGCTTTGTGCCGTTACAATAGATGTCTTCCGGAGGAGGATTAATTTTTGGGCGACCACAACTTGCATATTTAAATTTCATTATTTTAGTTTTGTTAGCATTAATTTTAAGTCCATTTAAGGAGGCCCATTCAATTAATTTATCTAAAACTTTTTGCAGTTTGACTAAACTTTTACATTCAATAGCCATGTCATCTGCATAAATACTAAGAAAAATGTCTGGGTCTTCAGCTATTAAATCAATAATTTCATCAAGTATGGTTAATACATCAGCTGTGAGGAGATTATAGAGTAGCGGACTACTCGGACCACCCTGAAGTACCCCATTGCTTTGTAAAATAGGATCTGAGAGCAATATTCCATCATTTATGATTACAAAGTTGATTTCTAGTAAAAGAGCTAGAGACACAAGTAGCTCTTTAGGAAGTTTTTTAGTTTCAAGTAATTTACATAATAATAACTTCCTATCGACCAGGTCGAAGGCTTTCAGAAAGTCAATAAATAGCACGTACGTAAAACTTCTCGGCTCAGCTACATCTTTTAGTATTTGATTATGTAAATATTTCACTGCATGAATAGTTGATCTGCCTGGCATAAATCCAAACTGTACATTTGGGATAAGAGCCTTAGTGCAGTCAAAAACTCTATTACAAATAATTTTATCAAACAATTTCAGCATAATGTAACAATTAGCAATTCCTCTATAGGAATTTGTGGATAGAATATCCCCCTTCCCTTTGTACAAAACTTTAAGACAAGACTGTTTCCATATTTTAGGTAATACTTTATTATCAATGCATAAGTTAAAGAAAGTGGCAAGCCAGTCACCAGAAAGTATACTTAGGATAGCGATATGTTCCTTTGAGATGGAATCCGGACCAGCTGCCTTATTATTTTTCATTGACTTTATTACAAGGTTTACTTCCCCAGTGGAAATGGGTTGAAAGCAGACATCAGATGTATATCCATCTAATAAAGCAATTAAGTTCAATGAATCATCTGATAACAGATTATTACAATTTAAGATAGTTTTAAAGTGATTCTCCCACTCGTACACAGGGATGGGACATTGAACACTTACAATTCTATCCTTTTTGAGATAAGTATATGGAACACTCTCCGCATTTTTAACTAACTGTTCTTCAAACTTTATTTGAAATAAATTACGCTTTACGTTAAGCATATTTGAATAATCTTTTTTAACACTGTTAAAATGCAAAAGTAACTGTTTATCTTGAAATCTACAAAATCTTAACTGAAACAATATGTGAAGTATATATTTACGGAGTATAAAAGCTTCCTGATCGAACCAGGGTTTTGCTTGCCTTGTAGAATATTTCTTTGGAATAGCAGAGTTTAGTATTAGGTTTTGAAATTGTTCATAAATTTTATCCACTTCACCTGTTGTGAGAAGATAATTTAGGTGCTCAAAGTTTTCTTGCATTAAATAATCAAATTTTTCTTGATCAATTTTATTAGTTATTTTAGATGTTGGGGTTGTTGCAAAGTTTACAGATTTATTATTACTTTGCTGGAATTGAAGGTTAAAAATTAGAGGTTGATGTTTCCTCAAGTGAATTCCCCCATATTTGGGAAAAAATTTTGATATTAGAATAAATTTTGAGGGGTCGACGAACAATAAGTCTATCGTGCTAGAACCATTATGACATATATAGGTTTTTGCCATAGGATCATTACATAAAATATAATTTAACTCTGACATAACATTAATTAAGGATAAGCCCTTCTCATTCCTAATATCATCCATTCTACAATTAAAATCTCCAGCCAAAATGGTTGGAGTGTTACATGAAGCTTGTGCAAATGCTTCAAGCACAATTTCGTGGACGTCAGTTTGTGAAAGAGAGGGGTTTAGATAACAACAAATAATGCATACAGATTTGAATTTTACAATAAGATAGTTAGAATTAGATATACTATTGATAATAGGACCTAATTTAGGACTTGAAAAGCATGAAATGCCTCCAGAGGGACGCCCTCCCACTCCCTGTATGGCAAATGAGTGTGCTGAGTAAAAATCTCTTAAATCAAAATTCACCTTTGAAAACGTCTCGGTGAAAATTAGAATATCTAAACTTTTAAAAACATTACTATCTGGTATCTTTTTTAACAGATTTTTAGC
>JBOFDR010000275.1:0-2405 GCA_051647205.1 Brevinema sp.
TGCTAAAAATGAGCCAACCCCTATCACTCCTAAAACTGTTCCTATACCTACTACTCCTGAACCTCAAAAAATTATAGAAGAAAGAATTAAAACTTCTACTATTCCTGAAACACCTTCACAAGAACAAGTTAAAATATCAGAACCAGTTCCTCCTAAAGAAGAAAGTATTTTGGCTAATGAATTAGAAAATCTACTTGCACAAAAACAAGATAAAAGTATCTCTCAATCAGATTTTTTAGAAGATGCTTCTTGGTCTGGAGCTCCTAGAAAAACTATTATTTTTCCTAAAATTACAGAAAAAATACCTAGCGAATATCAAGCTCGTGGCTATGGTTATTCAGTTACAGCATCCATTACTTTTAGTCCACAAGGATGGGTTTCTGCTGTAGAGCTTCTAAAATCATCTGGAGATCCAGTTATTGATAATGTCTTTCGTAATGAATTACGAAAGATTCGGATTGAAGAAAGTAGTAAAAATAGTTATGATACTGTAGTGAAAACATTTACCATTTCCATTAAATAAGGTCGTTTAGTATGCAATTTCTCTTAGGACATTTTGGTTCAGGAAAAACTACCACCATTCTAGAAAAAATAACAGAACTAATCACCCAAAAGAAAAACTTTTGGGTGATTGTTCCATCTCGACAACATAAAGACGAAGTGTATAGAATACTTCTTCAAAAGAATCATGCAGTAATAGGAAACCCTATCATCACCCTCAGAGAATTTCAAGAAAAAATTCTAGAGTATTTATTCTCGAATCCCTCTGAACGTCCTCAGACTCTTTCTAATTTTGATCAATTTCTTATAATTTCAAATATTATCAGAAAAAACAAAAAAAAATTCAAAGCTTTCAAAAACATATCATCTCGACCTAAAATTATCCAAATGATCTATCGCATCATTTATGCTCTTCGTGATCGTAATATTGATGATCTTAATTATACAGCTCATTTAGAAGATCGAATGCATGACTTGAAACTTATTTTAAATGAATTTGATACTGTTCTTAGAGAGAAAAATCTCTCTGATGCCAAATTTGCCATTAATATAATTTCATCAATGAGTAATTCTTTATTAAAAGATTTTTTTCCTGAGCATATTTTCATTGATGGATTTATTGATTTCACACCAAATCAATTTAAATTAATTACTTCTATCTTAAAACAAGCAGAAAAACATTCTGTACAATTCTTAGTTTCTTTCCTTCATATTAATCATGAAATTTGTCGTAACACCTTAGCTCAATACGAAAGTGTTTTTCCTCTTGCTGAAAAAATCATCTTAGAAAATATCCATCCTTCTAATAATATAGTAGATCAATTTTTATACAAAACTCCTTCTACTACTAAAACTGAGAAGATTAAAATCCACGAGATTCAAGCCTTTGGGAAGCACCGCGAAGTAGAAGAAATAGCTAATCAAATTAAAAAACTATCCCTCTATAAAGAATATGATTTAAATGATATTCTTATTATTACTAAAAGTCAGGATGTCTACGCTCCGTTATTTCAAACAGTCTTTCGTAAAGCACAAATACCTTTCCAAATGAGTAAAGATATGATTTTAAG
The DNA here is from genome assembly GCA_051647205.1 of Brevinema sp. Classification (GTDB taxonomy): domain Bacteria; phylum Spirochaetota; class Brevinematia; order Brevinematales; family Brevinemataceae; genus Brevinema_A. The sequence goes on from JBOFDR010000275.1 coordinate 1,572, forward strand.
TGAAAATTCTTTAATTTCATTTATCAAAAAACTTCTTTCTTTTGCTGAAGAAAATATTTCCCATGAAACACTTGATTTTTTAGCACACTCTAATTATATTTCTCAAAAAATTCGTAGTATTTTAATGCAAGCACCTGATCTACTCCCTTTTGCAATTGTTGGAAAGCAAAAAGAATGGGAGCAAGGATTTGATCGTCTTTCAAATATCAATATCGAAATAACAGAACAAACATTGATTTTAAAAAACACAATTAATTCCCTGTGTCAGCACTTGTATGCTTTGGATTTTTCTAAGGAACATCCTATTAGCTCTTTCATCAATTATATTAGTAATTTAATGGAATTTTTAGGAATCGAAGACGCTTTTATCCATCCTAAAAATTCTTTAGTACAAAGTGTTATTGAAGAATCTCTTGCAAAAGATTACGCCAGTTTAGCAAAATTAAAAACTATTTTTGAAAATATGAGCCAATCTCTTTATCAGATTAATCAAGAATCCTTAACAATTGATACTTTTTTATTCTATTTTCAGATGATTATCTCAGAAACTCGTTATCGTAGTGGTATTCCAAAACAAAACCGTATACGTATCGTTTCTCCAGAAGATGCACGTGGATTATTTATCAAAACTGTCTTCATCATTGGAATGAATGAAAGAGAATTTCCTTCACCTAAAAAATTTGATTTATTTGATAATCAAGATAGAACAGCATTAAATCATATTTCTCATAAAATTTTTGGAAAATCACTTTGGAGTACAGAACATGAATATTTTTCTGAAGAAAAGCTCTTATTTGTAGTTGCTTTATCCAGAGCATCTGAACATATTTTCTT
>JBOFDR010000276.1:0-2019 GCA_051647205.1 Brevinema sp.
CTTGTCCGTGCTCTACAGGGGTTCCTTCAGCAATTACCAAGGGTACATCAAATAAATTATTATCTAAAATATCTTGGATATATTTAGTATTAACACCATGAATCACATTAATTTGTTTTAACGCACTTAATATCTCAGAAATATCAGGGATACGTCCCTGTGATTTTGGTTTTGATATAGTTATTGTAGCTGTCATTTCATCACTAGATTTTATAATAGATGATGTTGCATCGTGGTTTGGAATTTTAACATAGGGAGCAATTATAAATGATTTCATAGGAGAATTAATTGCTTGCATACATAGCTCTTTATTAAATTCTGTATAACTTTGATGTATAAGCTCTTGTAAGATTTCATCAAATTCAACAGCTTTCCCCATCTTTTCAGGAGGAAAAACAAATAAATGGAGACCGTCTCGTCTCATTTGGATACGGAAAGAGCCATTTTTAGCTTCAGCTAGTTTGTTGTATTTATTATAGTTGATCTTTTCTTGATTTTGTTTCATAGTCTCAGATTTAAGATTAAAACGATAGCGAGAAGGGATACGAATCCAGCCAAAAAATCCAAAAATATTTTTACTTACTATTTCATACTCTAAGTCAGAATGTTTAACATTATATACTTGACAGGCTTTTTTGATGGCTTCATCTTCAGAAAAAGAGAAAACTTCTATGTGACTGGAATGTGAAAGTCTGTTAATTTCTTTTGCATCAGAAATTAACTCTGCCCATTGATCTCGTTCCACTAATTTTTTTAATAAATCCATTGTATTTTCCTAACGCTGATAAACAGAGCCAATATGAAGCTGATCACGATATTTAGCAACAGTTCGTCGAGCAATGTTAATCCCCTTTTTATTAAGAATATCAACAATAATACTATCTGTCAAGGGTGAGTCGGCAGATTCCTTTGATAATAGTGCTTTTATTTGTTTTTTTATCTCAAAATCATTACTATTTCCAATTGTTCGAGTAAGCAAGTCCGAAAAAGCATATATATGGCCATTAAAATAAAAATATCGATCCTTTAATGCTCTTGATACAGTAGAAATATTGCGATTTGTTTGTTCCGCTATTATCTTTAGGTTTATAGAAACAGGTTCTTTATTTTCCTCTGGAATAAAAAAATCTTTTCTTGAGTTAATTAGAATAGTGGCATAGATTTCTAAAGCAGAATTTCTAAGATCTAATGCTTTTTGTAACTCTAATGCTTCTTTTTTAAAGTTTTTTAATTCTTTAGAGTTATATTCAAGGTGATCTGTGTTTATTTCTGTATTAGTGATGCTACTACCATAATTAATAGGTGTTATTAAAATATTATTTTCTTCTGTCTTTATAATAATATCTGGTAAAAGTGCAATACTTTCTTCTTGTAATGGAGATTTAGGTAGAAGATTAATTTTATCTAAGCTAGTAGTAATATTTTTTAGAGGAACTTTTAAATGACGTTGAATAGATGAAGGAGTTTTATTTTTTTTTAGAGTAATAAGCTCTACAATTTTATATTCCAAACTATTATTGCCATAGATAGTTTTTGAAATAAATAATAGATATTCCTTATAATTATACGAGGCTAATCCTAGATATTCTGAAGAAGACATAATCTTAGCTCGAACATATTCCAAACGATCTTGATCAATAGATGTTCCATAACAAAGATCCTTGGTACTAACTTGTAAAAATCCAAATCGATCTGTATTTCCAATGATGAGCTGTAATAAATGAAAATCATCTTCATCTAAATCTAATAATAATTCTTCTCTTAAATTGTCATATAATGTTTTTTGTGCTGCAAGTGTTTGTTCAATGATCTCTGGTAATACTGTTTTACCAGAGGATAGGTGATCTTTAAAAGATCTATAATCAATAAAGGGGTTTTCTGTTGCAATAGAGCTGATTTTGTGATCTAGAGCAAACTTATTCATCTGAAGTATGGACATATTCATGACCATCTGTTGAGAGAAAAAATAGTGTTGTTCAGCATTTTGTCTGAGCAAATCAAAACTCCTTAAAATAATAT
>JBOFDR010000277.1:0-4787 GCA_051647205.1 Brevinema sp.
CTCAAAAGATTGTCATTCGTGTGTGGTCAAATATTTCTCCTAATATACTTGCCGATAATTTTAAAAGGATCGATATTCTCGAAGAAAATGTTATTGAATTTGATGTTTTAGATAATGGGACTTGTATTTTTTTAGCCTACACAACAGACAGAAGTGTTCAAAAAACTCTTAATCCTACTACTTTAAATCCTGCTATAATTCCTGAAATTCCAATACAAACAGATCTTGATAAGATTGTCTTTATTGAAGAAAAAGATGTTATCCAACCTTCAGAGCAACATATTCTCCGTACAATCACAGAAAAACGAAAGGTAAGAACTAGTCTTACAAGTCCTTTTGTAGAATTAGCACCTAGAACTGCAAAAACAGTAACTATTCCTCTTAATCCCCCTCAAGGTGTTTGGGTAAGAATGTTAAAAGCTAAAAAAGTTGGTGTAGGTCCTATTTCTGGTTTTGACTGGAAACTTGTTTTATCAACAGATATTCCTATGGATATCTCATCGATTAAGATTCTTGATCTTGAAGGTTTTGAAAATGGTGCTGTTGCTGTAGCTACTAATTTTGGTTCATATAAAAAACCTATTATTATCCACGATAGCGATCACGATGGAACTGTCGATTTTTTACATAGTTCAGGATTTTTTGATCAAGTAAGAATAAATGCACAAACAATTAGACATTTTAATACTTGGAAACAACCTAACTCTGATAAAACATATGTAGCTGCAATCTTTGATGATTATTTAGCAACAGGATTTTTGAAGGGTGGAAAATGGAATCCTACTTATTTCAATAAAATGATTAGCACTACTATCACTAATTTTAGAGTAGAACAGGCTAAAGATAATGTGTATGCTATTTGGACAGATTATACTAAAAAAGAAGCTAGTGTTCTTTTGTATGATGAAGATCAACTAACTGCTAGACGTTGGTTAAAGATTGATACTCTTAATTCTGTAAAAAAAGCAAAGATCACTACAGGAATTCATATTGATCTAAACGGTGTTAGACGTGAAACGGTCTTTGTTGGTGCTGTTAACTATCAATTTGATTTTTTCCAATTATATGCCTTACAAAATAAACAGCTTGTCTTGGCAGGACCAATTATTTCTCAATGGAATGAACGTTTTTCGATTACTGTAAACAATGATAATCACGTTCTCTATGTTCGTTCTGATCCTAATCATAAATTAATTTATGCAGGTTTGAATTCCTTACAACAGTGGGATCTTATTCAAAGAAATAATCCACCTCCTGTATTTATTAATCCTAATTCTGATCTTAAAACTATTTTCTTAAATGGTGAGCTACCAATATCGTTCTTCAAACAAGATGATGGATCTATTTATGTATTAGAAGGAACTGAATAAAGTATTTATAAATCAAATTATTAAAAACGAGTCTCTTAATTTTAAGAAACTCGTTTTTAATTTATAATAAACTTCTGTCTCAGAATTTGAATTATTATCTATTTTTTGGTATAATATTCCATGACACGCTAAAATTTATGAGAGGGTACGAGCCTGTGAATAATAAAAACCTTACAGAATCAGATTTTCAGCGACAACAAGAATTACCTAGAAAGGCTGTTTTTCAACAGATATTTTCAGGAAATTTATTGAAAGATCAATTTTATCCACAAAAACAGAAAACTCGGTCGAATTATCAATTTATTATTATTTTAAATTTAATAGCATTTGTTTTAGCTGTCTTCGGCGGTTTTTGGGTCTATCATATTTTTAAAATCCAAGAAATTCAACTTCTTGAAGGGGAAGGCGCAGTTAAGACTTTAGAGCTATCTATTTTACAACAACTTGATGAAAAAAGGCAAGATGAATTTCTCCAAAAAGAACAAGAGCTTAAACTATTAAAACAAGCCTTGGATGAATCTCAGAAAAAAATAGAAGAATCAAAAAATAATATTAAAGTAGAAGCTGAAAAAGAATTTGATAAAAAAAGAGAGACTCTTCAACAACAAATCACTATAGAACTTCAAGGTAAGAGTGCTCAAGAACAAGCGGTTATAAGAGCTAGATATGAAAGACAGCTACAACAATTAAAAGAAGAACTTGATAATGTTATCCAAATAAAATATAAAAATTTAGACGAAACTTTTCAAAAAGAACAAGGGCAGACGATTCAAGAAACGTCAAAAATTCAAAATGAAATTGAAAAAGTTCAAGTTCAGCTTCAAGAATCACAACAAAGAATACAATCTATTGTATATACAAACGAGTCTACCATTGCCTCTTCGATTGCAACAAAATCACGAAGTGAAGATATTGCTAAAATATTCCTTAATATTCAAACTGCTTTACAAAAAAATGAGTATAGACAAGCAGAAGATAGGATAAAATCGATTAAAAATATTTATAAAAAAAAAATTATTGCTGATGATTTATCTATGCAAGATAAAGTTGATTTATTTTTGGTGGGTATTCTTGAAACTTATGTAACTAATATGACGCAGCTTTCTAATTTATCAACAGAACTTTTGACGCTACAATCAAATCACTTATTGTTATCCAACAACAATCAAAATTTTTTGTCAATCGCAAAAAAAACTAAAAAAGAAATGAATGAAATTCAGATGGAAATAGATCGTCTCAAAATGTCTAACGATATTTTATTGGATTTTAAGATGAAAATTTTAGCAAAAAATGATAACAACTCCAATCTTTACGCAGGTCTTATTGAACGAATTCAGATACTTGTTCGAGATCTTAATAAAGGAAAAGAGGATCAATTTGATGAACAAATTATCTTAATAAAGGAGAAAGAACCTGCTATTATAGAATTATTATCTTCTTACTCTAATTATCAGATTCTTATTGATACAAAAAAATCACAAAAACTATTCACTCAAACAGAAAAGTTATTTAATAATAAAAATTATCAAAAAGCTTTAGAAGGTTATCAATCGATTGTACGTTTGTATCCTAAATCCCAAAAAATGGACGTTGTCCTTAATCATATGTATCTTAGTATGAAGAACTTATTGGGAAACACTAATTTTGTAATGATGGATTCTCTAGTAACGACAAAATTGCAAAGAGAACAGCGATCTATAATAGAAAAGGATAAACAAGTACTTACTTATAGTCAGATTGTTTATCTCCAAAATCCTGAGGGATATGTGTTTGATATTATAGATAATGAAGCACTTGTTTTATTGATTCCAGGGTCTAAATTAAAAAATAAGGAAAAAATCCAATTTTTAAGAGTAATTAATGATGAAGTTATGCAATTACATTATATTTCTGATGGTATAGTAATAAAATTAGAAGGAAATATTGTCTATATATCTAAGTTTAAAAGCTCTAGAATTAAAATCGGAGATCTTATTTATCTTAAATAATAAATAAATTATTAATTTTTATCGTTTTTTGCCGATAAATTAACATAGTAAGCTAAAAGTGAATTTATTGTTAATTCATTGTTATATAAAAATAAAAAATGTTGGTATAGGATGTTCTATTATGAAAAAAGTTCTATTATTAGTGCTATTATTGGGAATCAATAATTTCTCATTCTCACAAGATGAGTATGAATACGAAGAAGATACGTACGGATATGAAGAAGCAGAATATGCTGAAGAAGCACCAGCAACGACTGAAGATACGATTGCTGAAGATACAGCTGAAGAAGTACAGGGTGATCTTGTGATGCCAGAAGCTACAGAAACTACGAATACGGCTCCTGTAGCACCAGTAAATCCTTTAGCAAGTACTAATGCAAGATCAGCAGATCTTGAGACAAATCAATTAGCATTGTCTATTAGTCCTACTATGTCTATGGATGAGGAATCTTTTATTATTCAAATGAAAACAGCGATTACAGAAGGAAGAACTGTTGAGGATTCTGATACTAATGGAACAACTCCATTGATGTTTGCTGCAAGCCGTGGCTATTTAAGAGCGGTAGACTTTTTAATTACAAATGATGCTGATATAAATGTTCGTGGACGTATGGGTCAAACAGCGTTGATGGAAGCAATCAAATTTCGTCACCTACCTGTTGTTCAAGCTCTTGTGGAGCAAAATGCAAATATTAATATTTACGATAATGAAAAGAAAAATGTTCTTATGGTTGCTTCTGAAATTGGAGATATGGAAATTTTCAGATATCTCCTAGAAAAAGGAGCACTTGTAGGAGCTAGAGATATCCATGGAATGACAGAATTATTCTATGCTGTTGCTAATGGTCGTTTAGATATTGTGAAATTTCTTGTTGAAGAGAAAAAAATCGATGTTAACTCTTTAGATAATAAAAATAAAACTCCTTTAATGCATTCATTAGAAAGAGGTCATTTAGGTGTAGCTGCATACTTATTAACTAAAGGTGCAAACGTTGGTTATTCTGATAATAATGCTAATTCCACACTTCTTTATGCGACAAGAATCGGAAATCTTCCTATTATTGAAGCAATTGTTTCTGGTGGTGGTAATCTAAATGCCCAAGATAGCGAAGGTAGAACTCCATTAATGTATGCAATTAATTCCAAAAATATGGAAATTATAAAATACCTTGTTTCTAAGTCTGTAAATCTTGATGTTCAAGATAGTCTTGGTTGGACAGCGTTGATGTTTGCTGCAAGCGATGGCAATCTTGATATTGCTAAGATACTTATTAATGCTGGAGCTAACATTAATACTCAAAATCGCTATGGTCAAACAGCCTTAATGCGAGCAGTTATTTGGGGTCGTTTTACAATGATCAAGTATCTAGTAGGTAAAGGAGCACTAACTTCTATTGTTGATAACTCTGGTAAAACAGCCTTAATGTGG
>JBOFDR010000278.1:0-2216 GCA_051647205.1 Brevinema sp.
AATTTGGAGAAACATATTAAAAATTTCAGGGTTAGCTTTTTCTATTTCATCAAATAAAACAATAGAGTATGGACGACGTTTGACATGTTCAGTTAACTCACCACCATTTTCATGTCCAACATATCCTGGAGGAGCCCCAAGTAAGCGAGAGGAATTATGTCTATCCATAAATTCACTCATATCAATACGTATCAAAGAATCTTCTGTCCCAAACATAAATCGTGCTAGTTCTTTGGCAAGCTCTGTTTTACCAACACCTGTAGGACCTAAAAACATATAGCTACCAATAGGTCTTCGAAAATCTCTGATCCCGATAGCATTCTTTTTTATGGCACTGGAAATACGTTCAATAGCTTCTGGCTGACCTTTGATTTTTTCACCTAAAATTTCGGTAATTTGAAGGTATCTTGAATATTCTTCATCAGTGTTCAGTTGTTGAATAGGAATATCAGTCATCCGTGAAATAACGCGATAAATCTCTGAAGCATCGATAACAACATGATCTTGTTTTACAGAATTAAGCCATTTTTCACGAACTTCTGCTAATTCTTCACGTTTTTGACGAAGAGCATCTCTTAGTTCAGCTGCATTTTCATAATCTTGTTGTTTGACAAGATCATGTTTTAAAGTTTCAAGTCGAGATAATTCTAGTTCCATATCTACCAAATGATCAGGTTTTTCAGTTAATGTAGAAGCAATCTGTGCTCCAGCCTCATCGATAATATCAATTGCCTTATCTGGAAAATGCCTATCTGTCATATAGCGAGATGCTAGCTGAACAGCAGTTTTGAGTGCTTGAGGAGTATAGGTAACATGATGGAATTCTTCATATTTGCTTTTCAAACGTGTTAAAATAGTGATTGTTTCATCGATAGAAGGCTCTTCAATACGAATTGGTTGGAAACGACGTACTAAAGCCTTATCTTTTTCGATCCGTTTTTTATATTCATCAAATGTTGTTGCACCAATTGTTTTGATCAATCCTCTTGCAAAGGCTGGTTTTAACATATTAGAAGCATCTAATGCCCCTTCAGCGTTCCCAGCACCTAAGATTGTGTGAATTTCATCAATAAAAATAATAACATCTTTATCTTTTTCAGCTTCTTGAACAAGAGCTTTTAAGCGTTCTTCAAATTCTCCACGATATTTAGTACCTGCAACAAGTGCTCCCATATCAAGCTGAAGAATCTTCTTACCAATTAGAGGTTCGGGTACTGCATTAGAAACGATAAGTTGAGAGATTCCTTCAATAATTGAAGTTTTCCCCACACCTGGTTCACCAATTAAAATAGGATTGTTTTTAGTTCTTCTGGATAAAACTTGAAGAACACGGGTAATCTCTTTTTTTCGTCCTACAACAGGATCTAATTTTCCTTCAGCAGCATCATTGGTAATATTTTGACAAAATTTATCTAAAAATGGCGTTTTGATTTGTTTTTTCTTTTTATTCCAAGTACGTAGTTCTCCGTAACCAACAATACTGATAACAGCATTTCTAAGCTGGTGGATATTAAGCCCACGATTTTCAATAATAAAGGGAATAATTGCTTGAGGGAAATTTTCTGAATAAATACCTAATAATAAATGTTCTGTTCCAATATAATTATGACCAATTAATTTTGCTTCTTGACGAGCACTTTCGATTACTTGATAGACACGATTAGAAATAGGAATTCCACCTACTGTTAAAGTATCTCCACCCTGTCCTCGGAGTGCAAATTCTACTTCATTTTGTAGTTCTTCAATACTTAAGCCAAGATTTTGTAAAGTTTTGATGGCAGTGCCTTCAGATTCTCGAAGCATACCAAGAAAAATATGTTCTGGAGTTAGTTCTTCGCTAAATAATCGCCGTGCTTCTTGCTGTGCTAAGATAGAAACAACACGTTGAGCACGATGAGTAAATCCTGTAAAATCGTACATATTTCCTCCATTTTTTATCATTTGATTAGAGAGCATTTTAAATACTCTCGTTTAATATCGGATCGATTAGTTTCGATCTTGAAAAGTTTTTCTTGAAAAAATATTTTATTGGAATTTTTTTTGAAAGTAGGAATCACAAGATCCTAAGAGAAATGATCCTATTAATAAGATGTAAGCAATGATTTGGAGTGAAGATAATTCTATTTTGAAAAAAATCATATCAGTCGTTGTTGCAAAGAAGCTTTGTAAAGAAAGAATAATAGGTATTAAAACAGGATCAGATTTTGTTTGTCCAA
>JBOFDR010000279.1:0-6487 GCA_051647205.1 Brevinema sp.
GTATGATCCAAATGGATTCTATACCCTTGATAAGCATAGCACCTTTGCGAGACTGAATATTTCCTATCTCTTTGGTAAGAAAAACAATAATTAAATAAAATAGGAACAAGCTTATTCTTGTTCCTATTTTATAGAAAGACATAACTAAGGCACTATTTATAGTAATAAAATTAATAAGAAATTATAAAACTGACACAGTCAGCTTGGCGAAAAGGACAAATATCATGTCACCAAAAACACCCCAAACAGGCAGTATGCCTTTACAAGCCCCATTCGGATGGATGGGCGGAAAATCAAGATTAAGAGCAACACTTGCTCCCATGATCCCAGAGCAGGATATTCCTCTCAAAAAAAGAAAAATACAGCGTTATGTTGAAGTATTCGGAGGAGCTGGATGGCTTCTTCTTTATAAAGAACGCTGGTTTAATTCTGAAGTTTATAACGATATTAATGAAGGGTTAGTCAATCTATTCTCTGTTATTAGATATCATTCTGATGAACTATTAAAAGAGCTTGAAATGGTTGCTTATTCTCAAAAATTATTTAAATATTATAATGATACCCTTCATCTAACAGATATTCATAAGGCTGTTGGTACGCTTATAAGATACGGATGGAGTTTTTCTGCTCGTGGTGGGTCTTATAGTTTTGATGCCCGTGTTAGTCCAAAAGAATTAATTAATAGGATTTCTAAACTCAGAGAGCGTTTTGCAAATGTTGCCATCTCAAACGAAAGCTTTGAGAAATGTATTGCACGATGGGATAAAGAAAATACCTTCCTTTATCTTGATCCACCTTACTATGGTAGCGAAAATGTTTATTCAGATATTGGAGAATTTGAGATTACACAACATGTTCAATTAGCAGAGATGCTCAAAGAATCTAAATCTACGTGGATGCTATCTTATGGTGATCGTGCTGTAATCAGAGATCTTTACAAAGACTTTCATATTAAAGAATGCACTGTAAGATATTCTGGTCTTAGTAATTCAGGAGAAAATCAATATGATGCTCCTGAACTTATCATCACAAATTACGAACCTCCAAAAGAAACAACTCTTTATGATTAAAAAATAAAATATAATAAATCTAAAAACGCCCTATTAAAGGGCGTTTTATTTTTCGACTTTTTCTCTTCTGCAAAATCAAACTTCTTTTTTCTGCAAACTCAAACTTCGCATGACACTTGATGTCCCGTGTACCGCGGTTTCGAATCCGATTTGTTTAAAAAGAAAGGAGCTAGGTTATACCTAGCTCCACTAGCATTCGTAGAGCGTAGAATTCGAACCCACGGTTCTCTCAGATTTTCCATTTTAACTTATATAACATAAGCAACTTAGCATAGCTGCAAATGATGGTAAAGTCAAATGATGGGCAGATATTTTAAGCTATATTATTTATAATAAAAAATTTATTGACAATAATTATATATACAATTATAATATGTATACAACTTTTTTAATAAGTTAATTAGGGAATTTACTTTATTTAAGAGGAACCTAGTGAAAAAAGTATTTTTAAATTTAATATTAGTGTTATTTTTTAGTCAATGTGCGTTGACAGAAAATCTTCAAAAAACAGAAGCAAAGGATTACCAAGATCAAATTCATCATGTTGATCAAGTTGATTATGAGTTTGAGGAACGATTGAATTCGTTTTATGAAAGTGAACCGATAGAAAATCAAGATCTATATAATCTATATAATGGTGAATTTCCTGAAGGAGAAAGAAATCCAAAGAATTTGAGAATTCATTGGAAAGATGCGAGAGAGCTTGCTCTTGCTGAATTAGAATTGCAAACACCCATCCAAAAGTCTTGGCAAAATGCTGAGATCTCAGAACGACCTATCCTTATCCTAGATAAAGATGGTGGCGATTTTTATCGTTACTATGAATATAGAGTTATCAAAAATAATAGACTCCTCGGAGCTATTCGCATCCCTGCATATCGCAGAACAGAAAACTTTGCTACTACTGAAGTACATTACTATTCTCATGATGAAAAAACTTATACCATCCAGCCTACTGGGTGGGGTCAGTATATGGCTGAGAATAGTGATTTGGATATTTTAAGTGATTTCATCAAAAATATCGAATACTCAAGTAATATTAATAAAAACTTTATCTATAAAATACTTCTAGAATATTTATTAAAAGAAATGGAGCTTTCTACAAAATCTCAAGCGGATATTCCAAATAATGTAATTGACGAAAGTTTAAATACTATGATAGTAGCTTTTGAGATAGGAAATGAAGCTATTTCTGAGTTGAAATCTCGGAATAAAGGAAAAGAGTTACCAAATTCTATTCATAATAAAGCAAAAGAATATTATAAAAGAGAAAACGCTTCAAAATATAAAGAAGGATTGAAAAAATATGCTCAAATAATGGCTAAATATGATATTATAATTGAGCTTATGAACAATCCTGAGTTAGATACTATTAATAAAGCTAATTTAGATGAGTTTTTTAGAACTACTTACTTAGAGTTTATAAGATCTTATTTCAAATTGATGTCTTCATCTACTCAGCAAGATGTGATTGTAAAGATGTTGACAGAATTTTATTGGCAGAATGTAGAAAATCTATCTTATGATAAAGATCAAATACTAATACAGAAATATTCAGTAGATAAAATCTTTAAAGATAATCATATTTCTCCTTATGTAATTAGTAAACCTTTTGAACAAACACAATTTTTACAAGAGCAAAATATAGTTGATTTACTACTGACTATTATTCCTCAAAAAATTGGTTTTACAATAGATAACCAAAACTATACTATTATGACTTTTATTCCTCCCACAGACAATGTACGTACAACAGATAGAGATCAAGCTTTAGAATTCTTAAAAAATGAACTTGATGAAATAGGTCAGAATATTAATGATGCTATTGATAAAGATAATACAAGTGAAGTAAATGATGCACTTAGTAAAATATCTAAATATATAGAAAATATATTAGCTGATTCGTTGGATCCTAGCAATGGAAATGGAGAACCAAACAAAGCAGCAAAATGGCTTGCTGAAATCATCGATAATTTATTTCTTGATTTAATTATAGATACTAATTTAAAAGGAGTACTTACTTCTTTATTAAAAAATTTTGATTTAATGGATAGCTTTATTGATAATATAGCACCAATAGCTACAGGCTGTGTTAAATTAAACACAGTTAATAATTATTTACAAAAAAATGGCATTGAAAAACTTAGTGAAAAAGATGGAAAAGACATTTGGTTTTTAGAACGTATGTGTGCTATTCTTAAAAAATCTGTTGATAATCTTAAAGACTTTGACCCAAATAAACCTATAGAAAGCTTAGTTAAATTAGTGGGACCTATCTTAAAAGAATATATGGAAAGCATCTATTATGCCATGTCACGTTCTTGTGATCGATGGAATATTCCTCCAGTTTTAGATTTATCAGGATCTCTAGGATCAATAAATGAAATATTAAATAGATTTGGTTCTATAAATATTGGCGAAATTACTATAAAAATATCAGATATATACCATATCAATACAGAAGGAACCTTAGGAGCTTTACATCATTCTTGGTGGAATGGACATATTAACCCGAAATTCAATCCAATTAAGACTAGCTTTATTAGTACAAGAGGGGCATTTTGTTATTGGCGATATGCATGGCCAAAATCTTATTATAAAAAGCCTACATATACCGATTGGTAATGCTCTAATTTATTAAAGGAAATAAAACATTATGAAAAAATATCTATTTGCACTAATCATGCTTGCTAGTCCATTGATGGCTCAAGAAAATAGAAAAGAATTAATAGAATACAAAAGACCTGTGTTCGGATTGAATTTTGATTTAGGATATGCATTCAATGGATTGAGTTTTTCAGCTCTCACAACAGGTATATCAACAGATTTTTATCTTGGAAATAAGCATAAAGTATACTTTTTTTTACAATTTAATCTCGGTTACCAATATTATAGTAACTTTCCAGCTGGGGATTATTTTTTACTTACTCCAGCTATCTCTACATTTTATTTTGGAGCTTATATTGGAATGGGTGGATATATTTTTGAAGCAAATCAAAATAATCCTTGGAGTATTATAATGAATGGGGGTGTTGGAGGAGCTTTATTATTTAGAAAAGTTGCACTAGGAGATGGTTACAATAATACTTCTATAGGACTAGGAGGAGAAGGAGTAGGAGTATATCTAGATTTATTAGCAAGATATCATGTTAATAATAATTACGCTGTTCAATTTGGACCAGCAATGAACTTTACTTTTATGTTTCCTAGCCCAACCGTTGAAGTAACTTTTAAAGTAGGCTTTGCCTTTTAGAAAATAAGTATAAAAGAGTTAAACATAATGAGAATAATAAATCTGATGATTTTTCTGATGCCTATAAGTATATTCGGAAGGTATCAGCATCAAGTATTCTTATCTCTAGGTGGTGGACAGAGTAAAGAAATACTAGATACGAAGGATAACCAATATCATGTTTCGTCATTTGTGTCTGGGATTGGATATCGGTATCAGTATATTTTTGACACGAGGGTTGATCAATTTTTGTCAATAAATTTTGGATTAGGGGGAGGCATGGTCTTCCCTCAATCTGTATCCAAAGCAAGCATCACTGATGCAAAGATCGTTAATGAGAATTCGTTTTTGGATTTAGAAATAGGAATAGGATATGGCTTATCTTTTGGGACGACTATTCAACATCAAATGCCTTTATTAGGATTTTCTCTTTTACCGAAATTTGTTGGTTTGATAAACAAGAATAATTATACTCCTGTTGGAGATACAGAGGTTAAGTGGTTTGACGGCTTTTATATGCCTTTTTTTGTGGGGATTGCATTACCGAGTTATCGGTTTGTGATTCCCCATTTTTTTGTGGGGTTTTCGCATCGTGTGACTATGTTGATAGCTGGGCAACGAAACGTTTTTATTCCTGAGAAACACTTGATATTGAGTGGGATAGGTTATGAATTTCGTTTGGAGATTGGTTGGAATTACGCGAAGAAGATAGAAAATAATGACAATAAGGGTTTGAGAACAACACAGTTGTTTATGAGCACAAATGGTCAAAGAATTACGATTTCGCTATTTGCAAAGATGAGAGAAGAAGATACAGAAAAAATTAGAGTAGAATTTTTTGCTTTAAGAAATGAAGAATCAAGTTCTAAAGAGTTAGTAGGTTACGCATCGGAGATTCCAGTATTTAATGAGCAGGCACAATTTACAAAACATTGGAGTAAACAAGCTGAATACACTCATATTGAAGCAAGAATTTATGAATTGAATACTTCTGGTGAAATAACAGGCGAGCATCAAGTGAGAGAAGAATTATGAAAAAAGTAATATTATTATTTATTTTGTTGACGAGTTGTGAGATTAGAAGGGAACAGATCAAGTTAGGAGTAAAGTGGACAAGGATTGATAAAAGTAATTTTGTACCAAGACGCAATTTTGGTACAGCTGTTATTGGAAAGAAGATTGTTGTGATGGGTGGATATATCTTAAAAAATGGGCGAGAAGAGCTAGCGAATGATGTTTGGATTAGTGAAGATCAAGGAAAGAATTGGCAAGAAATCAAGACAAATACAGCTAGCCCAACGGATACTTTTACGAAAAGACAAAAATTTGGTACTGCGGTGATTGGTAACAAAATTTTTATTATTGGTGGATACAGTGATAGTGGTGGGCATTTGAATGATGTTTGTGAAAGTAGTGATTGTGGACGAACATGGACCGAAGTTATGAGATCAGCATCATTTTCAGCAAGATACGGGCATCAGGTAGTGGTTTTAGAGAATGATCTTTTTGTCATCGGTGGGACAGATGGAGCTAATTATTTTAACGACGTCTGGAGAAGTAAAGATTTTGGGAGAAATTGGGAGCCTGTTTCTGGAATTCCATTTGAGGCAAGAGAAGGTTTTGGAGCGATTAGCTATCAAGATGAGATGTTGATTTTAGGTGGGAATAATAGAAATGGGTTAACAGATCTTTGGAGAAGTGAGGGCAAGGGGAGTATTTGGTATAAAGAACCAAATTTACCGTTTGAGTTTTATGAACAGAGTTTAGTCAAGGTTAAGAATGATCTATTTGTGGTGGAGCAAGATCATGTTTGGAAAAGTATTAATGAAGGATTGAACTGGGATAAGATCCTTTTTGAAGCAGATTTTGGAGCAAGAACAGGCTTTGGAATGGTGAATATCGGTAAAAAATTAATTTTATTTGGTGGCTACAATCCCAATTCACGAGAATACCTAAATGATGTTTGGGAGAGTGAGTATTAAAAACCATAGTTCGAATAGTCTAATACTTATGACAATGAACTGAAGAAAATAATCTTAGATAGTGTAAACAATTTCTATACTATATAGAGTGAAAATAAAGGAGATTAAAATGAAGTGTTGGGTAATTTCTCCAAATGTTTGGAAAATGATACAGATACTGAAAAAGAATGGAAAGAATGGATTCTTAAAGAAAAAAAATTGCT
>JBOFDR010000280.1:0-4589 GCA_051647205.1 Brevinema sp.
AAATCTTTTGCCAAGGTAAAAAATTAGCATGATGTTCCATTTGGGTAATAATGATGCGATCTTCTGATTTCAAAAAAGCTTTTGCAAAAGATTCTGAAAAATGATTAATACTGGCTGTTGTACCAGAAGTAAAAATCACTTCATCGGAAGAGTTTGCCCCGATAAATTGTGCAACTGTCTGACGTGCTTTTTCGTAATGATCACTAGCCTTTTGGCTAATATCATAGACAGCACGATGAATATTTGCAGAATATTCAGAATCATACGTAATAACAGCATCAATCACACTCTGAGGTTTTAAAGCTGTTGCTGCAGTATCAAAGTAATAAAGCTCTGGATGGTTTTGAAACATAGGAAAATCAGCACGAATATGATTGATTATAGAAGTAAGATCTTTCACTCTATACTCCTAAATGGATTCAATTTTTAATATCTCTTTAATCTTTGATACCCAAAAATCTGTTGTATTAATATCAACAAAAGGTTCTGAGAAAAATCCATAGAATAATAAAGGATAGATATGTTTTTTATCAATACCGCGACTTTGGAGATAAAATAATTCTTCTGGATCAAAACGACCAATAGAAACACCATGAGAACATGCTAACTCATAATATTCAATATCTAACTGAGGACGAGCATAAATCTCTGCATCATCTCCAAGAATCATACCCTTAAGCATTTGATAAGCATAAATATTATGAGCTTTATTATTTGCGTATATTTGTCCATTAAAATTCATTGCAGCGGCATGATCGGTAACCGTTTTAATCATCTGATTACTGGTACTATCTGGAGCTTCATGGAAAATACGTACAAAAAGATCTGTAGTTTCTTTATTTTCCAAATAAAATCCTGTTCTAAGATCAATATGACTTTCAGCTCCAATACAATAACCAATAAAACTGAGCCGATGACTATTCAGATTTTTGCTAAAAGTTTGTAAAGAAACATGACTTTTTTCTCCTGCTGTAAGTTCAAATAAAGGAGCAAGAACACCTTTATTAAATTCTTCATCAACAAGATAAATTAATTCTACATGAGTATGTTCTTGAGCATCCACCATAATCATAGGGATCGCCAAGCTATTTTTTTCTGTATAACATTTAATAAAAATCTTAACTGTTTTATGAGCAGGAACATGAAGATATATTTTTTCAGTCAATACAGAACCCTCTGTAGCCACAAAAGATAAAGTCATTTCTTCATTTTCACAAGAAATCTCGACAAAATCCTTACTAACTGCTAAAGAAATATTTTTGAAATAATTTTGATGTCGATGATAAATATCAGGTAATTGCTCATATATTTTAGTAGATGTATTAGCATTTTTTTGATCAGCACTAAATACCCTATCAGAGTCCCAAGGAAGATCAATTGATTTACCTGATCCTATACTAATATTAAGATCTAATATGTTTTGAAGTACTTTACTATAGCGATATTCTTCTAATTTTGGTGAAGGAAAATCACTATGAGAAAGTAAGGATTCAAAATAAGAACGAGCGTTATTCATTATTACTCCTTTCCTACAAGTAAGGATTCAAAACCATTTTCTTCAATTTGTTGTGCCAATTCTGGCTTATTAGAAGTAAGAACTAACTTTCCTTGATGAAATACATGAATATAATTAGGAGTAAGATGTTTTAAGATGCGATTATAGTGAGTAACAAGAACAAAACAATTATCCTGTGAACGGAAAGAATTGATATCTTTACAGATAGTACCAAGAGCATCGACGTCCAATCCTGAGTCAATTTCATCTAAGACATTTATACGAGGATTGAGAAGAGCCAACTGAAGCATTTCGTTTTTCTTACGTTCTCCACCAGAAAAACCAGTATTTACACCTCTTTTTAGGAATTCTTCAGACATACCAAGGTTAGTCATTTTTTCTAAGATAAAATCACGAAAATCGATTGCATCCATTCGTTCTTGCCCATTCATTTCACGATAATTATTGAAAACGGTACGAAGAAAACTCTCATTATCAAGTCCAGGAATAGAGATAGGACTTTGAAAACCAACAAAAAGTCCTGCGTGAGCTCTTTCTTCAGGTTCCATTTCAAGAATAGATTCATATTTTCCTTCTTTGTTCATTAATAAGATATCACCAGAAATAATTTCATAATCCGGATGCCCTGCAAGAACCTTCGAGAATGTGGATTTCCCACAGCCATTTCGTCCCATGATCGCATGAATCTCACCTTTTTTAAATTCTAATGAAATATCAAATAAAATTTGTTTATCTTCGATAGCAACTGATAAGTTTTCAACTTTAAGCATATAATAATCCTTTTATAATAATTTAATTTGGCAAATATAAGTACATTAGCCAATTGAATCTTCAAGCTTCAATTCTAACAAACGAACAGCTTCTACAGAAAATTCTGCAGGAAGATGTTTGAAGACTTCTTGACAAAAACCGTTAAGAATATAAGAAACAGCTTGTTCCTGAGAAAGTCCACGTGATTGGAGATAAAAAATTTGTTCTGCACTAATCTGGCTAGTAGTAGCTTCGTGAGCAATCTGTGCTGTAGAATTTTTTACCTCAATATAAGGATAAGTCACAGCCGAACAGGTATCACCAATCAACATCGAATCACATTGAGTAAAGTTTTTCGCATTTTCAGCTGATTTTTTGAAATCAACCAGTCCACGATAAACATTTCGGCTTTCGCCTGCAGAGATACCCTTAGAAACAATATAAGAAGTAGATCCTTTTCCAATATGAATCATTTTAGTCCCAGTATCAGCTTGCATTTTATTATTTGTCAAAGCAACTGAATAAAATTCTCCACGAGAATTATCACCCTGTAAAATCACAGAAGGATACTTCCATGTTACAGAAGATCCTACTTCAATCTGTGTCCACGTGATCTTGGAATAGTCTCCCTTACAAATACCACGTTTAGTAACAAGGTTATAAACCCCACCTGATCCGTTTTTATCTCCTGGAAACCAATTTTGTACAGTAGAATAATTAACTACAGCTCCTTTTAAAGCAACAATTTCCACAATAGCAGCATGAAGCTGATTAGAAGAAAATTGAGGTGCTGTACATCCTTCAATATAGTTAACAAAGCTATCTTCATCAGCAACAATCAAAGTACGTTCAAACTGACCAGTATCCACAGCATTAATACGAAAATACGTACTGAGATCCATAGGACATTTGACACCTTTAGGAATATAACAAAAAGACCCATCCGTAAACATAGCTGAGTTCAAAGCAGCATAAAAATTATCTGTATAAGGAACAACAGAACCAAGATATTTTTTGATTAGTTCTGGATGCTCTTTGATTGCTTCAGAAATAGAACAAAAAATGATCCCAAATCGTTTTAAGAATTTTTGGTGAGTTGTTGCAACAGATGCTGAATCAAAAACAGCATCAATAGCAACGTTACTAAGACGTTTTTGCTCGTCTAAAGGAATACCCAAACGCTCAAAGGTTTTGATAATTTCTGGATCTACCTCATCCAAAGAAGTTCTCTTAGGAGCATTATTTTTTTTAGGTGCTGAATAATATCGTAATGCCTGAAAATCTATGGGTTCCATATCAGCACGAGACCAGTGAGGTTCTTCCATTGTTAACCAATGACGATATGCTTTGAGACGAAGCTCTAGCATATATTCTGGCTCACCTTTTCGTTCGCTGATAAGTTTTATTATATCTTCGCTTAAACCAATAGGTGCTACATCGGATTCAATATCCGTATGAAAACCATGCTGGTATTCTTGCTGCATAAATTCATTTAGTGCTGAATCGCTCATACTACTACTTATCTCCTTAAAAATAATTTTGAACACTATTAATAACTAATCCTTATGTAGATTAGAGTTGTGCTTTGTCATTGTTTGATAAAAAATAGATAAAAAATAAAATATCGCTAATGACTAGAAATATAAATAATTAATCTAATTTAAAACCTTGGGCCTTATATACAGAAGTACTTTCTGTAGACACAGATTTACTATAATAATTAGAGACTAGTTTAGCATAACTAAGATTTTTCATTCCTTTAGCCAAGTAATGTAACTCTGTAAGCTGATTATATTCTTTTAAAATCTGATCAAATTTCAAAAGATCATAAGTATTTTTATGTACCAAAGTCTTCATAGGAAGACGAGGATTGATATCTGGAGAAACATCTGTAGAAGCATAACCAATACAAAGTCCCAAGATAGGAAAAGTATATTTAGGTAAATTAAAAAGCTTGATTATCTCTGCTGGCGATCTGCGAATTGCACCTATCATTACTGTACCAAATCCTAAAGCTTCAGCAGGAGTTGCTGTTGCTGCGGCTATACCAGTATCTACTGATCCAACCATCAAAGATTCTAAACTCTCATGGATATGCATTTTTTGCCCTTCAGCTTCGATCACTTGATTAATCTTATTAAAATCCATCACAAACAATAAGAATACTAACGAATTCTTAATATAAGTCATAGGATGACCTGAAGATGGCATCGTTAGTTCTACTAACTTATCTTTTTTTCTTATCTTTTTTTGATGCATCATCCACAACAATAATAGAATATTGTTGTCCATTGATAGAGCTAGGAGATTGACGCGCTGCTTT
>JBOFDR010000281.1:0-2096 GCA_051647205.1 Brevinema sp.
AACTGCAGCAGGTGCAGGAGATCGATAATAACGATTATGATAAGGTCGTCGGTAAGAACGCCGATGATAGTAAGGGGGATGATAATACTCTGTTGAATACGCTGTCGCTACTGCAATCCCTGTCCCTAATGCCAAAACCGCCGCTGATAAAGCAACAGCTGACTGAGTACTACTCTGACTCTGTCTTGCTCCTACTAGTCGTTGGACTTGTTTAATAGTAGGTGTAAGATCTCTAGTATCAATATATGCTGCATTTAGTGATGTTGGAATAATCGAAAAAAGCATTGATAATAAAACAAAATATTTCATATGATCCCTGAATTTTTATTTATTGTTAGTTAAAAGAATTAATAAGATCTTGTAATAAAGTATTCATCTTTTTAATAATAGGTGCTTTTTCTTTAGAAGTAGCTATATCTTTAGCCATCATTCTATATTGAATCCAGGTCTTACCGTTAGAATCCTCATAGACAGCTATTCTGAGAGGAAGCTCATAACTCCATGCAATATTATCGTTCATCAGCATAGTTCCTACAGCAGGATTCCCAAAAATAATAATCTTAGCAGCACGCATATCTAGTTTAACAGTTTTTGCAGCTTTTTTATGATCTAATTCTGCAAAAATAGTGAGATTTTTTGATTTTATTATTGTTTTCAGTTCTTGCACTGCTTTATCCACAGATAGAGTGATTTCTTTTTTAATTACTTCTTGAGCATAACTATTATTTAATGAAAATAATAGTACTAAAAATAGCATTTTTCTCATCATAAAAACCTCTTTTTGGTAATCACCGATAATATCGATTGATATTCTATAATTATAACATAGAAGTATTTTTTGTCAAAAGCATTTTGATTTAAATAATTTTATTTGTTCTTTGACATTATAAAAATTGATCATTATACTTGATTAAGACTAGTAAAAAATATTTTTATAATAAGGAGAGTTAGATGAAAATATTTGTATCATTTTTAGTACTTCTATTACCTACTTGTAATATGATAAAAGATATGGCTATAGATGATATGCAACCATATGAAAAAATTGAGCTAGTCTATATATCTACAAATCATCAAATGTTTTGGACACTCGATAGTAGTATACCTTTTAAATCTATCAAAGCAACATTAACATCGCCAATACAATTAACCGTAAACATCATTGACGATCAGTACTTTTCTAAAGTAGGAGAAACAACAAATATCATACTGACCTTTGACTTTGATGAAACAGAACTACAATATATTAATGATAAATACAATTATTTAATCAATAATGTTAATATGTATATACGATCTGAAGATAAAGTTATACCTACAAGATTTCTATTCTTCTTTTATAAAAGGAAATTTTAAAACTATCTGACTTTAATTTAATAATATTATTAAATTAAAGTCAGATGTTT
Organism: Brevinema sp.; assembly: GCA_051647205.1. Classification (GTDB taxonomy): domain Bacteria; phylum Spirochaetota; class Brevinematia; order Brevinematales; family Brevinemataceae; genus Brevinema_A. Next base: position 1,407 of record JBOFDR010000281.1, read on the forward strand.
TTATATAATGATCATAGTACTTCTATTAATGTTTTATTTTCATGTTCTTAAACATAAAAGGTTATCATAATCAATCAGATATAAGATTAAATAATTTATAGAGGCTTCTTCTATAAATTTAGATACCTTTAAAGTACTCTGCATCTGATCCTTAAAGTGTCAAAATAGGATCATCATTCTACACCCCAAATAATTTGGGGTGTTTCTTATTTAATTATCAAGTATATATATTATATATTATTATAAAGACTGTAACTTAGGACTTATGTTTTATAAAAGACGAGACAATAAGAACCTTACTTATTTTTGTTTAGTAAAATTAATTATTTATCGTTAATAATTTCTATTAGTAAATATTCATACTTAGGCATTTAATCAGGTAAATCAAGTATTATATAATATAGTGAGACAATGGATATAATTAACAAATTTTAGGAGAGTATATATGGGTAAGACAACAGCACAATGTACAGTATGTTTATTTTTTATATTTTGTATTTCATGTGCTACAGAAAAAAAAATTAATAATAGCACGCATACAAAAAATCAAAAAACAACAGAAATTATTCAAAAACATTCATTACGGTCATTATTTAAAAAGATAGACTTAGAGAATATAAGTATTTATTCAGAGATTAACTATTTTCTCAATACAGAGAATAATGAATTTATTAAAATAGCAAAAGATGA
>JBOFDR010000282.1:0-3227 GCA_051647205.1 Brevinema sp.
TAATTATTCTTAATAAATTATTAAGTCTTCCGATAAGCTATTATCAAATGATTTTTTCGGGAGACTTATCTTGGATTTCAATTATTTCCATATTCCAACCCGTATTATACAAGGGTATGAAAGTTTTACTAACCTTAATGATCTTCCCGAATTGTCTAAAAAGCGTGTTGTGATGGTTACGGATAGTAATCTTATTAATATGGGTGCAACACAAAATATTAGACGATTTATTGAAAATACTGCTTATGGTTTAATTTTTTATGAAGTTCCTTATCATTTAGGAGCAGGGTTAACTGACGAAGGAATCCAAATCCTTCTAGATTCTCGTGCACAAACAGTAATTGGATTTGGGAATACGCACACTCTATCTATTGCTCGAGGTATGGTACAAGAAGCTAGTGGTCAATCCGGAAATAAAATCTCTTATATAGAAATTCCTTCTGTTCCTACAATTTGTACTGGATTGATTAATACATACTATGTTTCTAACGAATTAAGCCCTCTTAAAAAACCTTATCAAGATCTTAATTCACGTGCTGATTGGTTATTTTTAGATTCTTCTCATACAGAATTTTATCGTGTTTCTGATATTTTAGAGCAGGCTGTTTATAGTTTGTCGTACGCAATTGATGCATTATTTGCACGTAATTTGTCGCTATTAAGTGAATCTTATGCCCTTAAAGCTATTGAATTGATTGCCCATGCAGGCTATCGTCTTCCTATCGAACCTACTAATTTAAAGCTCAAAACAGAATTGATGTTAGGATCTTTGTTAGCGAGCTTTGCTGTTCAAGGATCTCACCTCGGTATCACAGCTGGTTTGTCTATGGGTCTCGAAAATTCTTTTATTATTCCAGAACATCAAGCTGCTGGCACCGTATTAATGGCTTCTTTAGAGTATTCTCTAGTTTCTAATTTGGATAAATTTCAAAAAATATATCGTGTCTTAGGTTTTGGTAAAGAATCATCTTCTTTAGAAGATGGAGTGAAAGTATTAGAATACTTTAAAGATCTTTTAAATCAAATGGAAATTCATCCCCTTAGTTTTTATAATGTTCTTCCACGATCTCTTGAAAATGTTGCACGACAAGCTTCTCGTTATAAATTCATGATGGATTTATCAAGACCTGCAGGATATTACGAACTTCAAGAGATCTTAACTGCATCATTGAATAATGGTTTTGAACTATCTTCATCAATGGCAACACATGAAAGTGAGCCTGTTGCTTTATAATGAAATATGTATGGTTAATTTTGCTTATTTTCCCTATTTTATCTTTTTCTCAAATTCAAAAAGAACAAATTGTTATGATAAGTTCTTTTCCTAATATCACTACAGATAACAAATATCGTGTCAGTGCAGGGAATCAAATATTAGAGTTTTCTTTTCCAGTTATCGTAGCTCCTTTTACAAAAATTCGTGTATTTGGTAAGAAGTATCGTTATTTACTTATTGTAGATAAAAAAGAAGATGTGACTATTTTATCAGGTATTTCTTTTTTTCATAATCTTGCAGGCATACGAAACCATCTCACTCAAAAAATTATTAATAATTCTTCTGAAGCTCCCTTAATATTATCCCTTATTTTAGGGAATAAAAATTTTCTTCCTGATACATTCCAATATGCTATAAGAATTGCTGGTCTATCTCATATTTTTGCCTTATCAGGATTGCACCTAGCGATTTTTTTATTATTATTTATTTGGTTGTTGCAGTTTTTTCAACTTCCTCCAAGATATCAGGTATTTTTTTTAGTATTACCTGCTCTGTCTTATCTATTTTTAGGAGGAATGGGAATTTCTTTGCAACGATCTTTTTTATTTTTTGTAATCTGTGGTCTTTCTGTTTTAACAAGGATTCCCCTCTCTCTTTTTAAAGTTTGGCTCCTTTCCTTAGTTATTCACCTACTTTTTTCACCAAAAATAATCTTCACTCCTTCTTTTGTATTAAGTTATGCTGCTATTTTAGGGATTGTTAGATCTTTACGATGGGATTTTTCTTCTAAATATTTTGGAGTTGCTTTTGGAAGACTGGTTCGAATAAATCTTAGTATTTTTTTTATAATAACACCAGTAATTATTTTTTATTTCGCATATTTTAATATCGGATCAATTATTGCAGGATTGTTCATTTTACCTATTATCCCAGTAATTATTATAATTTGTTTTATTGCATTAGTACTAGTAATTGCAGATGTTAATAGTATTTTTATTGATAAAATCCTTGAATTTTGTTATAACTTAATTTATGAAGTATCTTTTTTAATAGCTTCAAAAATCCCTACACTATTTTTTTCAGACCAATCTAAAATAACAGTTATTATTCTTTGGATTTTAATACTTATGTATACTGAAATAAGGTATCATATTAAAAAAGGAATATCATATGTGGACAAATGAATACCTAACAAAATTATTTTCTATTATTAATAATGCATCTGAGTTATCAAAGGCTCCTGTTTATGAATTTATGAGCAAAGTAGGTGATGGTCCATTTAGAGTTTTGATAGCGACAATTCTTAGCCTTAGAACCAAAGATGAGACTACAGGGCCAGCCAGTAAACGATTGTTTTCAGTTGCAGATACTCCCCAAAAAATGCTATCATTAACTATAGATGATATAGAAAAATTAATATATCCTGTTGGTTTTTATAAAAATAAATCAAATCAAATAAAAAGAATCTGTCAGATTTTAATTGATCGTTATGGTTCAAATGTTCCTGATGATTTGGATTTATTATTAGAATTACCTGGTGTCGGTAGAAAAACTGCGAATCTCGTTATTTCTGTTGCCTTTCAAAAACCAGCGGTCTGTGTAGATATTCATGTACATAGAATTTCTAATCGATGGGGCTTTTGTACTACCAAAACTCCTGAAGAAACAGAGTTTTATATTAGAGAGCATGTATCAGAAAATCTGTGGAGTGAATTTAATAGACCTATGGTTGCTTTAGGGCAAGTGATTTGTCGACCTATTTCACCAAAATGTAGTATTTGTCCCATTCGTTCTTATTGTGGAAAAAATATACAGTAGAATTTTAATAACTTTAATAAGGGTGTTGTATTGTGAAAATACTATTAATTTCTGAAGATCATTCAATAATTGATCTAGTAAAAAAAACAACAAAAGTATATCAATATCAATTTAAATCTGTTACCTATAAAGAAATCAGTCAATATCTTGATGAAACAGTGTTAAGCACTGCTATTGTTAAACATATTTTCAA
>JBOFDR010000283.1:0-2316 GCA_051647205.1 Brevinema sp.
AAGAGAATCATAAAATTGAGGGATCGTATATCCTGAGTAAGCATGGGAATCAATACGTACACCAAATCCACCAGGAAAATGAACTACATCTAAAGTTCCAGGGGTTGGCATAAAATCTAAAAAAGGATTTTCTGCATTAATACGACACTCAATTGCAGCTCCAAGTAATTCAATATCATCCTGTTTAAAAGATAATTTTTCACCAGAAGCAATTAATAATTGCTCTTTAACCAAGTCAATACCTGTTACTAATTCAGTAACACAATGTTCAACTTGAATTCTTGTATTAACTTCCATAAAGTAAAACTTTTTGTTAGAAGTATCATACAAAAATTCCATAGTTCCGGCACCGACATAACCAATTTTTTTAATACCTTTGACACATATTTCACCAAGTTCTTTTCGTTGTTTATCAGTTAGAGCAGGACTAGGAGCCTCTTCAATTAATTTTTGGTGTCTACGCTGTACGGAACAATCTCTCTCCATTAAATGAACAAGGTTACCATGTGTATCACCAATAAATTGAACCTCAATATGACGAGGATTTTCATGGTATTTTTCAAGATAAACAGTAGGATCACCAAAATTTATTTCAGCTTCGCTACATGCTACAGAATACATTTTGAGAAGCTCATCATCATTCCATACCACACGCATTCCTTTACCACCACCACCTGAACAGGCTTTGATAATAATAGGATATCCAGATTTATGAGCAAAAGTAAGTGCTTCGTCAATAGATTCTAACGCCCCAGTACCAGGAGTAATAGGAACACCGGCTTCGGACATTTCTTTTCTGGCTGTAGTTTTATTCCCTAAAAGATCAATCACTTCTGAAGAGGGTCCTATGAAAATAATATGATGTTTTTGACAAATTTCTGCAAACTTTGCATTTTCTGATAAAAATCCATAGCCAGGATGGATTGCTGTTGCACCTGAAATACGTGCAGCAGAAATTAATGCAGGAATATTTAAGTAAGATTCCGAAGATGGTGCTGGTCCAATACAAATAGAAATATCAGCTAATTTAACATGTAGAGATTCCGCATCAGCTTCAGAATATACTGCTACAGTTTCAATCCCTAATTCTTTTGCAGCACGGATTATACGAATCGCAATCTCACCTCTATTGGCAATAAGAATTCTTTTAAGGTTCTTCATGTGATTTCTCCACTCTGAAAATAGGTTGTCCATATTCGATCGGTTGTTCATCTTCGACTAGCATTTCTATGATTTTCCCAGAAATATTTGCTATAACATCATGTCTTACTCCTAAAACTAAAACATGACCGACAATTTGTCCAATCTTAACAATGTCTCTTAATTTAAGGTAGTATTCACCTGTTCTAGGATTACTTCTTTCAAAAATTCCTACAGCAGGAGATACAATATCTATAACTATCGCAGAAAATTCAGTTTTTTTAGCCAGTATAGGTTCATCTATTTTTTTAGGGATAGAAACAGAAGAAGCGATCTGAGCCTTATTACAAGCAGTATCATTCCCAAAAGTAATCGAGATAGTTCCTTCAGGGCTTTCGATATCAATAGATTCAATATTCATAGTTGAAAAAAGCTCATATAATTGTTTAATTTCTTTAATATTACTCATAGTGTCTCCACGATCTAAGCTTTGACACGCTCTACATAACGATCATCTCTTGTATCAACTTTTACTATTTCACCAACATTAACAAAAAGTGGGACTTGAATGACAGCACCTGTTTCTAATGTTGCAGGTTTAGAACCACCACTTACGGTATCGCCTTTTAGACCAGGATCTGTTTCTGTAATTTGAAGATTGACAAACATAGGAGCGTCAACAGCAATAACTTCATCTTGATAAATTTTTAATTCAGCCATTCCTTGCTCTTTCAAATAAAGCTCAGAATCACCTACTACAGATGCAAGTACTGTATACTGATCAAAAGTTTCTTGATCCATAAAGATAAAATCAGACCCTTCTTTATAAAGATATTGAGCTTCTCTATTATCTACACGAGCTTGTTCTACGTTATCTCCACCACGAAATACCCTATCTAACATATTCCCCTTAATGATATTTCTAAGTTTTGTTCTCATCACAGCTCCACCTTTACCGGGCTTGTGATGCTGACACCAAGCAACATACCATAATTGATTTTCAAAATTAAGGATCATACCTTTTTTAATATCTTCGTAGTTCATAGTTTCCTCCGGAAGAATTTTATTTTTTTTCTAATATTTGTTTTAGCAATTTATTTTGCTGGAGCAATAGTCGCTCTGTTTGTTTAATATTATCAGCAATCTGAACAATTTTAACAAAGAGCAGCATATTTA
>JBOFDR010000284.1:0-4121 GCA_051647205.1 Brevinema sp.
AGAACAAATAGTTACAGGGGTGTCTTTATAAAAACCATTTATAATCACATATTCACGATGATCGCCTACCAATATGGGATTTTCTAAAAATAATGCAATTACACTACAACGTTTTGGGTCACCTGGTAATAAGACATAAGGATTTATATCTCCTTTTTTTGTTTTGAGATGAAAAGCACGGTCTTGATCTTGTTCTTGATTAGAAAATTTTGCTTGAAGAGGCATGTTATCTCCTTATTCCTAGCTTTTTTATATTATAATATATAGATATAGATAAGCAAGTGATATAAAATAAGATTTTCTTATTTTATATTTAGATTGATTTATTATTTTTGATTAAGAAAATAGAAATTATAGGAATATCAGAGATTGTTTGTAAAATTTTAATCATTAATATGATTTTTTAGAAATTAAAACCTAATTTTAGGATAGTATTTATTTTTAGAATAAAATCTATATTACTACAAAGTACAATTATTATTTATAGTTGATTAAAATTTTCCAAATTATAAGCATCTCTCCAAAAATATCTTTCATGAAAGAATGCTGTACGAGCTACTTGATACATTTTTTCTTGGAGATTTGGAGATTGATTAGCAAATTTATTTAAAAGATTATCATATGTTATCAGAATCTTTGGGTATTCTGGATTACCATTTGAAATAAGCCAGTGTCGATAGGGGTGATTATTTGAGATATCTTGTCCAAATAATTTTCCAATATACATATAAAGCCATGGACAAGGATAAATCCCAGCAAAGGCAACTTCGATTGGATTTTGATGACATAACTGATCTAAAAAAGTTGTGTAGTGTAGATTTGAGGTAGTTATACCTTCGGTATAAATAAAATCAGGTGCAAGAGAATAATGTTGATTGATATTTTCAATTTCTATTTGACAAGATTCTTCCATTGCAAGAAAAAAAGAAATATCTTCTGGTGCTGCTTTAGATGCACAAATGAGAGTAGCTTTACGAAAATTCTCTAAATAAAAAATATCTTGACTGATATAGTAATCAAAGATCTTTTTATCGAGTGATCCATCAACGAGCTGTGTGACAAATGAATCTCCAATAATAGCATCAATGATATCTTTATTCCGCATAAATATCATATTAGAATAACTCATTTTTTCTCCTTATTGTCACAAGTACAGACAAGATATGGGATAGTTAACTATTTTATGCTATTAATGCTCTATAGATTTTATTAATATTAAGATATATGTCTAGTATTTTTGTTTCTCCAATACTAATATCTTACTTTATTTTTTAGTGATCGATGCATTAAAGGTAAATATTTCTTTTTCTCCTGTAGCAAGGTGTCGGATTGCTTTTTTATGTTCAAGTATTCCATTACTATCTTCTACATCACAGATTCCTGCCCAAGGCTCAATACAAACAAAAGGAGCTTTGGGTTTACTCCAAATCCCTAAAATATCTAGATTTTCACTCCAAGAAGTCGATAAAGTATGATGGTGAGCAGAACTTTGAAGAATTACAGATCGACTTTGAAGTTTTTCAAAAATTAGAGCGTCATTATCAAAAATACTATGACTTAATGGAAGGATAGAGGCCCCGAGATTTTTAGTTTGTGGGAAGTGTGTTGAGTCCTTGTTAAGTCCTGCGGTAATGATCCAATCCTCTTCTTTTTCTAGGCGGAGAGACAAGGTATCAATACTTTGATCTTCATTAAAACAAAGTGTAAAAGCAGGGTGTAGTCCAAAAGAATAAAGCATTTTATTTAATCCACAATTTTCGATAGTGTATTTGGATTGAATAGTTTTTCCTTCTAAAATCCAATGGACAGAAAGAGTAAAATCAAAAGGGTAGTTTTTTTTAAATTCAGGGGTAGCACTAAAAGAACAGATTACTTCAGTAGAGCTAATTTGGTTGATTTCAAATTTTTGCTCTCTAGCAAATCCATGTCTTCCGATAGTTAGTGTTTGATCTTGGTATAGGCAACAATCATTTTTTAACACCCCAACAATAGGAAAGAGAATAGGGGCACTTTTTGGCCAAATATCTCCTGCTTGCCAAACATATTCTAATTGATCTTCTTTATCATAAAAGGATGTAAGTTCTGATCCTATAAGGTTAATTTTCACAGAAGCATAAGAATTTTCTAAAACAATCATTTTTCTCTCTTTTTGAATATGTTATATTTTTATGAATTATGAACGAAACATTTCGCAGACAAATCGCTCTGTAATCTCCATAGGACGAGTAATTGCTCCACCGACTACTACACACCATGCACCTAATTCTAAACAAAAACGAGCTTTTTCAGGAGTGTTGACCTTCCCTTCTGCGATAACAGGTTTTGACGATATAGCAATTACCTGACGCATATGTTCAAAATTATTAGCAGAAATATCACAATCTTTAGTATACTCAGTATATCCATATAGTGTTGTTCCAATAAAATCACAATAATCCATTACAAGTTTGACATCCTCAAGATCAGCACAATCTCCCATGATTTTTATATGAGGAAAGATCTCTCTGATTTTTTTCAGAAACTCTAATGTAGAAAGTCCATCAGGACGAGGGCGACGTGTTGCATCTACGGCGATAATTTCAACATTGATATCGGCAAGAGCTTTAACTTCTTTCATAGTTGGTGTAATAAATACTGGACAATGACCGTATACTTCTTTAATAATTCCGATAATTGGGAGATCCACTTCTTTGCGAATTGCCTCAATATCAGCAACTGTGTTTGCACGAATACCTTTGGCTCCACCCTTAAAAGCAGCTAATGCCATTTTGGACATAATAAAAGAACTATGGAGTGGTTCATGAGGAAGAGCCTGACAAGAAACAACTAGTTGTCCTTTAAGACATTCAATTTTATTCATGATTTATTTCTCCAATAGTAACTGAATTCTTTGTTTGATAGGATCTGCTTTAGCTCCAAATATTGCCTGAATACCACCGTTTACTTCAAGAACTGCTGTAGCACCAAGAGATTTCAAATCAGCATTATTGACTTTTCCTGAATCTTTAATACTTACACGAATACGTGTAATACAAGCATCAATATCCTCAATATTTTCTTTACCACCTAAAGCAATAAGGACTTTTTGGGAAAGCTCTTGTAGAGAATCTGTTTGAATATTTGTTGCTTCTGTTTCGTCATTACCACGTCCAGGAGTCATGATGTTGAAGGTACGGATTAAAAAACTAAAACTAAAATAATAAAGAAAAAACCATATGATTCCTACCATAGGTACATATACCCAATGAGTGAATTGGTTGCCTTGTAGAACTCCAAAAAGAGTAAAGTCGATTAACCCACCGGAGAAAGTGTTTCCAATGGATATGTTGAGAACATCTGCAAGATAAAAAGATATTCCATCAAAAAACGCATGCAAGACATACAAAAATGGAGCTACAAATAAAAACATAAATTCGATTGGTTCAGTAATTCCTGTAATAAAAGAAGTGATCGCTGCACTAAAAAATAGACCAGCAAAAAGATTTCGTTTTTCTTTTGGAACGGCATGGTACATTGCTAAACAAGCTCCAGGTAGACCAAACATCATTGTTGCAAAACGTCCTGCAAAAAAGCGAGTTCCTTCAGTATAAAGTCCTGTATGATTTGGATCAGCGAGCTGTGCAAAAAAGATATTTTGTGCACCTGCAACTTGAGTCCCATTAATCATTTCAGATCCACCAAGTTCTGTAAGCCAAAATAAAGGATAAATCATATGGTGTAAACCTAGAGCTCCTGTTAATCTCAGTAAGAATCCATAAAAAAATGTTCCTATAGCTCCTAATCCTGCAATACTGGTTCCTGCTTTGATAAGTCCTTGCTGGAATCCTGGCCATATAATAAAAAAGATAAAACCTACGATAATCCCCGAAAAAGCAGACACGATAGGTACAAAACGAGATCCTCCAAAAAATCCTAAAAAAGTAGGAAGCTCAATGTCGTGGTATTTATTATGAAGAAAAGCTACTACAAACCCTAAAACTAAAGCACCAATCACACCTGTGTCAATATTTGTAGCTTCAGGATTAAATGCGGCAATAAATCCATTAATGGATGCATTCATCACTAAAAAACCTACAACAGCTGCTAAAGAGGCTGTTGCTTTATCGTTTTGTACGAGACCT
>JBOFDR010000285.1:0-3537 GCA_051647205.1 Brevinema sp.
AATTAAAAATATGGTAAAATAATAATTAGATACAAAAAATAGAAGTGAGATTATGATTGACTGTTCGTTATATACAAAAGAATTAACCTTGTGGAACAATACCCACAATCTTATGGCAAAAAATGAAATTTCCAATATATCAGAACATATTGAAGATTCCTTATCTTTGATTCCTTTTTTAGAAAAAAACTTAGATGATATAAAATCACCTAATATAATCATTGATATTGGTTCTGGGGGAGGATTTCCGGTGATTCCTCTTGCTTTTTGGGCAAAAGAAAATCAAAAAAATCTTCATTTTATAGCTACAGATATTGTGGATAAAAAGATTGCTTTCCTTAAGTGGTGTACTGTGAAGTTTGATTTAAATATTGATGTGATCAAAGTAGATAAAAATTTTATTTATAAAGATCCTTGCACGATCACGAGTAGAGCCTTTGCTTCTGTTAAGGATATCATTACTTGGCAAAAAAAACATACTCCCTACGCTGTAGAGTTTTTACTCCTAAAAGGGAATAAAGTTCTTACAGAATTAGAAGAAGCACAAATTACAGCATATAGCTTAACAGAAAATCCTCGAGGATATATTCTCAAAATAAAACGCTCTAACATAGGATAAAAAATGAAAAAAATACTTTTAGCCTCAGGCTCTGAAGGAAGAAAAGAGCTTTTTTCTCAGCATTTTGAAGAATTTAGTGTAATTATCTCCGGTTGTGAAGAAAAAGATTTGGAGCACCTCCCATCAAAAGAGATGGTACAAGCTCTTGCAGAACGAAAAGCTTCTTTTGTTGCTAAAGACCACTGGAATGATTTTGTATGTGCTTTTGACACAATGGTAGAATGTCAACAACAAACTCTTGGAAAACCTAACAATATCGAAGAAGCTAGAACAATGCTTTCTTTTCTCAGTGGAAAAGAGCAGATCGTTTGGACAGGATACGCAATTAGTTATCAAGGTAAAATACACTCTGGTGTTGATCATTCTGTATTAATATTAGAAATATCTCCTGAAGCTATTGAAGATTATATCCTTACTCATCCTGTAACTAAGTTTGCAGGAGCATATGCAATCCAAAAAAAGGATACAAATATTTTAATCAGGTTTGGTTCGATAGATACCATTATTGGTGCACCAATAAGATTGGTAAAAAAAATAATTAACGAACTTCAATAGGTAGTATTCTATGAAAAAATCTTATTTCCTTATTGGTAGTAGTTTGTTGTTGGGATTATTTTTTGGTTTTATGATTGGACGAGGTTTTGATTCTATAGATGTGGCACTAAGAAAAGCTCAAGAAATCAATAATAAAAATAATCTCTCAAGCTCACCTCGCCTTGGTGGTGCTTGGAATTTATTTGGATTATTTTCACCGTACAAGACTATCAAAGATGAGCTACAAGCTAATCCAAAAAAACAAAAAGAATTTTTTGAAAGTATCACAAATAAAATAAAACAAAAAAAAGAAAGTATCAATATACTTAAAGACAGCAAAGCCTTGATTAATCTAGCAAAAAAAGAAGTGCTCATCAATCATAGTCTTCATAATTATTTATATGGACTTGGTTTATTAGAACTACAAAACGGCATGTTCTTCAATGCTGTCAATGACTTAGAAGAAGCTTATTACTTACTTCCTAGAGATATTCAAACCAAAAGATCTCTAGCTACAGCTTATATTGCTTTATATCGTACAAAGACAAATCTGAAAGAAAAAAAAGAAATTAGTGAAAAGATCATTCATTACTCCTTACTTGCTTTAGAAGACAATCCTAAACATATCGATACCTTATATGGGCTTGGTTTGGTGTATGTAGATATTAAGGATTTTGAGAAAGCACTTTATTTTTTTGAAAAGATACTTATTACTTCTCCAGAAAATATTAATGCAATGCTAGGTCTTGCTAGAGTCTTTTTTGAACAGAACAAAATTACTCAATCAAAAGAAATTTATGAACAATCAGAAGCATTAATTTTAGAACAGATCAATCAAAAAAAATTCCTTAGAAAGGGACTTAATCATGATTTTGAACTTAATAAAAAATTAGTCATAATCAGAAATAATCTAAAAACAATCTATAAATTATTGGAATAATAATGAATAAAAAACTTCTTGCTCTTGCAGCATTTTCAGCAACAGATCTAATTGGATATAATCGTTATGAAAAAATCAAACATCATTTTCCAAATATTGCTGATTTTTTGGATTGCGATTTAAAGTTTCAGCATCAATTTTTGAATCTTAAAAATGAACAGTCAAAAAAAATCCTTGCTAAGATGAAAGATCTTGGTGACTTTGTTCTTGATTCTTGTGATAAAAAAAATATTCAGATCATTGATGAAGACCATCCTGATTTTCCAAGCTCCTTACATCATATTTCTTCACGACCATACTTACTTTATGCACAAGGAACTATTCATCCTCAAGTCCCCCTCGTCGGAGTAATCGGCACAAGAAAAGCCACTATGGATGCCTTAGCGATTAATGAGTGGTTTTGCAAATGTTTTGTAGAATACGGATTAGGCGTAGTCACTGGTCTTGCTCATGGACATGACTCTATTGCTGCGAAACGCGTTTTAAGAGAGGAGGGATATGCTGTGGGCGTACTAGGCACAGCCATTGATATAGTTTATCCATCAAAACTACGAAAAGTATATGACGAAATAAAAGCCGTTGGAGCTATTATTTCAGAATACCCTCCAGGCATGATCTCTACAAAATGGCGTTTTCCTAGGCGAAATCGTATTGTTAGTGGTATGTCTGAAGCCATCCTAGCAGTTCAAGCTCCTCAAAGATCAGGTACCTTAATCACAGTACAAATGGCTTTAGAGCAGAATAAAGATGTTTATGTTGTTCCTGGAAATCCGCTAGTTGAACAATATAAAGGATCAAATGCTCTAATTCAACAAGGAGCAAAAATTGCTCTAGATCCTTTAGAGATAGTAAAATCGATTTTAAAAAATAAACCAAATATTGCTAAAATAATAGCTATTTCCGAAAAACAACAATCTCAAATATCTACACAAAAAGAAACAACAATTGATCCTTTATTACCTTTAGAGCAACAAAAAATACTCCAATTATCTGAAAAAGACATTCATTTTGATGAAATTGCAGAAATAATGCAAATAAATATAGCCAATCTCACAGCTATCCTTACCATGATGGAGATCAGTGGATTAATTACTCAAAAACCAGGTCAAATATATCAAAGGAGATAATATGATTTATAGTACTTTTTTCTTATTTATAATAATTTTTCTTTACACAATGACTCAAACAATGCTTTTTTATCCAAAATCTACAGGATCAGTTTTTGAAAAAAAATACTCTTCTACAGAAGATTTGTGGTATAAAACAGAAGGAAACAAAAAAATCGTCGTTGCATTACACGGTATGTATAGCGACCCAACTGTCTACCAGCATCTTATCCCTGAAATCACTAAAGAAGGTTATGATTTTTATGCACCCACACTCCCAAATTCTGCACTAACAACAGAAGATCTTATCGCTCAAGAACCATTCCAATGGGAAGACT
>JBOFDR010000286.1:0-7457 GCA_051647205.1 Brevinema sp.
AATGGTTATCCACCAATTCTGTTTCTTCATTTCTTTTTTTTGCACCACGTTTTGCTCCTTTTTTTGGTTCATCTTCTGTTTGATATTTTTGTAAAACTCTATCCAAATTTTTCAAAGATTCTGCTAAGGCTATCTCCAAAGCTTCTCCTGTTAGACGAGTTTTTTTAATAACTTTATTAGGGGGTTCTTTTTTATCCATAGAATAAAGAATATCCTTTAATATTTTTTGAGCCTCATAATACTGCTGGAATGATTTTTCCCGAGAACGAAATTCTCTGGTATGAATAGGATTACCTTTTTTTCGTTTTTTGAGTAGATGTCGATCCTGATAATGTAAAAGCTCGTGGTAAACCACAAAATCTAAAACAAAATCTTCTTGATCCAATAAAACTGGATGTATCTTGATCTTATTATCTCTAATATTATAAGTTCCAAAAACAATTGCACGACGATTTTCTTTAATTTGTCCTTTAGAAATCAAAACCTCTGGTAACTCCTCAAAGCCAAAATATTGCTGATTTACTCTCTTTAGAGAATCTCTTAATCTCAATGTTTAAATCCTAAAAATTCTTCCACTGCTGTGGGTTTGTTATTCCAAAAGACAGTTGATCTTAATGTCTGTGCTGTTATTCGACCAATTTTGGTAACTTGGATTCCTTTTTGAAATAATACTTCTTCATCAATTTTATCAGGAGAAGTAAATAAAATTTCATAATCTTCACCACTAATAAGAGCTTCTTTTTGATAAAAGAGAAAATGTTCCATAAAATTATCTTCACCAATCTCATCAATACTCATAGGAATAAGCGATGCATCTAGCGAAAAACTTACTTTTGATGCCTTACATAATTTCAGAAGATCTTCTATAAGTCCGTCACTGATATCCATAGCTGAAGTAATGTAGAATTTACTAAGTGTAGACATCCACTGAATTCTAGGTGTAGGATTGTAATGGCGTTTTTTGAAATATTCTTGATTTTTCATAGGAAGAGTTTTTTGCCCAAGCTCTTTTCGTAGCCAAAGCCTAGAATCACCAAGTGTACCCGTACAATAAATATAATCTCCAACTTTAGCAGTAGATCTTAAAATAGGACGATGGTATGGTTTGCCAAGTACAGTAACAGAAGCAAAAAATTCTTTAGATTTAACAAGATCTCCACCAATTAAATCGGCTGGAAATTCATTGAGAAATCTTCTCATACCAGCAATAAAATTAGTCAAATCATTATCTTTCCAATATTCAGGTAAGGATAAAGCTAAGGTATAAGATTTTGGATAGCCACCCATCGCGACCATATCACTGGCATTTGAAGCAAAGAGTTTATAAGCGACATCATCCCAGGATGCTTTTTCTTGAAGAAAATGCACACCTTCGACAATAGCATCGGTAGAAACAAGTACTTGATGATCTATCACAGCGGCATCGTCACCTATTCCGACACAATCATCATGATACGTCTCAAACAAGATCTGCAGTTCTTCAATAATATTAGATTCAGACATTCGTTTTTTAGACATCTTAACGCATTTGACCTATAGGTGATTCTTGTAATTTTTTAATATCTGAAAGTTTCCCTAAAATAATTAAGATATCACCTTCTTCTAACGCTTGGTAGGGATTCGGAACTTCTTCAATTTGAAATTCTTGTACATTTTGAAAATTTTCATCAACTGTA
Source organism: Brevinema sp. (assembly GCA_051647205.1). Lineage (GTDB taxonomy): Bacteria > Spirochaetota > Brevinematia > Brevinematales > Brevinemataceae > Brevinema_A. The sequence goes on from JBOFDR010000286.1 coordinate 1,677, forward strand.
GATACAGGATGTTTGATCGCAATAATATTCACACGATACTGCTTTCGTAGATCAAGATTAACAAGAGTTTGTCCAGCAATTTTTTTATTAACACGCACTTCAATAATAGCATGATCTTTCCAAATTCTTTCGTAAGATAGGATAAATCCATCCTTACTAATCAAAGAACCGACTAGTTTTTCAGCACTCTCAATCTCAGGACGAATAATCTCGGAAACATTAAGTAATTGTAAAATCTGAGCATGTTCTTCACTATTTGCTCGGGCAATAATACGAGGAATATTGAATTTTTTCATCAACAAAGTACTCAAGACACTAGACATCATATGCTCACCAATACTGATAATCACACAGTCCACTTGAGAAATATCCAATTCTTTCCAAGCCTCTTCATTAGTAGAATCTAACTGAAAAGGGAATACTGGAAGATCTTTTACTTTATTAATAAGATCTGAATTATTATCGACAACAATAATCTCTGCTTCTGACTGGCTTAAGCTTTGAACGATTTGAAATCCGAAAACACCTAATCCAATAACAAGAAACGTCTGCTTTTGCCCTATACCCTGCGACATATGGGAACCTCTATATAATTATGATTATAATATATCGTACTTTAATTTTTATAAAAAATCAATATTTGACATGATTTTTATCTTATTTTTAGATTATTCCTGTATAAATTGCTCATGAGATTTGAGTTTTTCTATTTGATGATTTATAATATATGAACTATGAAAAGTAAAAATCCTCTTTTTTTTCTCTTGATATTGTTTATTTCTTTGTCTTCTTTATTATTTTCTCAGGAAGAAGCTAGCCCTTTTAGTACTGCTTATGAAAATATCAATCTGACACCACCTCGTAATTCAGAAACTTATAAGCCTATTTCGAGTAATCCTTCTGGTACTCGTCAATACGAGGAACTTTCATCATTTACTAATAAAACTTCAAGTAAAAAACAACATCGCTACTATGCTGGTTTCAAATTTGGTGCTCAATATGGACAGTTTGAAACACTTCCTTATACAGACATCATCTTTACTCCTTATATGCAATTAGGACCTTTTTTCCTCGGATATCAAATACCGCTACGTTTTGATTGGCGAAATGCTTTTATCACTAGTATGTGGAATTCAACATCAGCAGCTGTTTCTAAAATAGAAATGTCCTTATACTATAGCAACACTAATTCGATATTCCGTTTTATACAAGCAGAAATCACTGAAAAAGAAAATATCTACCAAGGACATGGACGTTTTTTTTATGACTACAATGCCAACCAATATGCTCCTTATGAAATTGCTAAATCCTTTGTATTTGGATTAGATATATCCTATTTGAGTATGAACTACACAATTGCTAATATTGCTGCCCCTTCACTTATGGGAGCTGAATTAGCAATTAAACCCATGGCTTGGATTAAAAATAACAAATATTTTTTTTATAAAAACTTCAAAATCTATGGTGTTTTTGGGTTAGATTTGTCTCCATTTCATGGGCATCACCTTAGACTATATGATTATAATCAGGCTGATAAATCCAGTACCTCACCAACATTCTCAATGCTCGAAGCTGGCATAGATATCCCTGTTTTTGAAATTAAAAATAAATTTAGTCTCTTAGCTTATGGAGATTTTAGCTATATCTTTGCTAATAGCAAAGATAATCTGATTATTAATTCAGCATCAGGGATTAGTTATGGAATCCTGATGAATATTATTAATTATCTCCCCATCAGAATAGAAATATCACATGCTATAGGATCTTGGGCACCTAGATGGGTAAACAAATTTTATAATCTTGATCGTGTTTATATCCCAAATACTGGTTGTTTTAAAGAAAATAAAATCCTATCTACAATTCCAAACCTCACCTACTATAATGCTTCTATTGGATTTGATTGGAAAAACAAAATCTTCTTTAATGCAGAGGTGTTTGGAGATGTAGTGATGAATGACTTATGGACTACTCTATCATTAAAACTGGGAAAAGATCTTCTACAATTATTTACAGTGGATTTTGGTGTGAGTATTAGAGGATTGGGAAAAGGACCACTATTAATTATCAATCAAAATTCATTTGTGTTAGAGCTAGATCTAAAATACCACATGCTTCCTAATATGTTTTGGGGGCTTCAATGGAAATACAGTGGTGTTATTGGTAATATTTTTCGTGCACCAGAAACCAGTAAACTAAGTACTAAACCTTTTCATTTTTTAGGCCTCAATTTTTCTTTCCAATACTAAAAAATTAAATTTTCAAATAATCACCACAAAAAAAAGCTCTCCAAAATTTGGAGAGCTTTTTTATAAATTTTTTATTTAATCTTTACTCGCTTTTTTATACACATAGATTTTATGGTATTCTGATGGAGTATTCTCATTGATCTGATTAAGTTTATCAATAGGATATTGAATATAAATAGTATTCTGTACAGCATTTTCATCAAATTCATACTTCTGAACAGGGATAATAATCAGCAGATCCCTGTCTTTTTTCACTAACATTTTAGAAAATGTATCGTTTTCAATAAGTTGTTTATAATGCTTCGCAGTCTCTTCTTCTTCAAAATTCTGAGTCCAACGTTTATACCATAGAAGATCATCAACAGTTATATCATAAATCCGTCCATTATAAGCAATATCTTTTGTCAAATAAAGATGAAAGCCATTTAGACCAGTAGATCGTGTGCCTACATGATCCATAATAAACACATTACAAGGCTCAGTGATCCTCCCTAGTTTTGCAAACTCTAAAGTCTGTATCAAATTTTCTCCCTGTGCCTCTATCTCATAATCGTTTACTTTTTTTATCGACATATAAAAAGGACCTTTTACATAATCTACATCTAATTTTAGAAATGATGCTTGACAGCTTTCTGTATCAGCTAGTCCCTTTGCAGGCATATCAAGATATAGCTCACTATGTAATATTATGTTTTCATTCCTAAAATAATTTTTAGAAATAATAGTTGTATATCGATCACCTTTTTGGAGTAGCTGTTTAGCAGCTTGTATTCTCTCACCCATCTTCTGATCATTATCAAGATATGCTGGAAGATCTCTGACTGTATTTTTCAATCTACTAAATGATTCTGCAACTATTTTTTTTTCACTTTCTGGATCTAGAGCGCTATCTTCTTCGATAGCATGATATTCTTGTCCTGTACATAAATCAGTTATAGTACCGTATCCTGACATCTCTGGATATTCAGATTTTCCATCATAATGAAGCTCTTCTATCAAACTTAATCCCTCAATGTATTCTGATTGAGTACTCTCACCCTCTTCTCCAGCTAAAGTACCTGATCTTACAGTAGTCAATTTGACACAATTATATGGATCTTTAGTACCAGGTGTTTTGGGTGGGTTAGTTTGATATGATGGTTTTTTTAATTTTTTGTTAAAATGCGTGCTGTGAGAACACAAATTAAGATTCATTAAAATAGCAATCGTGATTATTAATAATTTTGTCATAATATTCCCCTCCATAGGGTCACTTTTTTGTAATATAATTATAAAATTACTTAAATTAATATTATTTCAAATTTACATTCACGTACTATTTTTTATCAGGTAATATCTCTCAAATCCAAATCTACAAAAAACCTCCTCTATTAATAGCATTTTTTTAGTGATCAATATATCTTCTTGGTCGCTATAAGAACACATATTTTTTTGCCATCTTTCACATGATCTAATAAATTGTATTAGATAGGTACATGGCATACCTATTTCTTTAAAAAGCAGTTGAAACAATTGATTTCTATTTTTTGGTACAATGTTTTTCCAAACCAATTGTATATATTTACTCAAAAATATATACAACATAGTAGAATTACATAAAATAGAGTCCCCCTTCCCTTTTTTATGTGTGATATTGATAGCTGCACAGAACAAAATCAAGAAAAATATCCAAAAACAATATGTGTTTTGCATTTTGTAGCCTCCTAAAGAATCAAGTTAAATCTTTAAGGAATACACCACATATCAAAATATATCTTTATTTTATAAATACAAGCTTTTATAAATTTTGTCCCGTACATTATCTTTATATAATAATTCTTACTATAATAATTTTAGAAAATTTAGAAATTAAATACTTCATACATATCTAAACTTTATTCATTGGAGTCAATATATCAAACTTATCTTTACTTTTTTTGATTAGATTTTGCTTATTTTATAATTGTTTGACTAGCAAAATTTAATCATTTACTATTTTACTTAACATTATTACTCATGCTTTATTTTCAGATTATAGCATCTACAAATAAAAAGCCCTCCAAAAACAGGAGAGCTTTTTATTAATTAGACTATTATTTTTAAATAAGTCGTCAATACTAAATGGATATTTTTACTTTTTTTCATAAACATAGATTCGATCATCTTCTGATTTAGTATTTACACCAATAGAAGAGAGTTGATTAATAGGATATCGAATCACAATCAGATCTGATGCATATCTAATAGCAGGAATAATAATTAACTTATTACCTATTTCTTTTACTAACATCGTATAATCAACATTCTGATCTTTCATACTGTTATAAACAGCTAAATCGTACCCTGATGGATCAGTAAATTTTTGAGTCCACTGCATGTACCATTCATAATTCTGATTCTCATCATTAAAAATTCTCTGATTATAAGAGACATTGGTACTCACATAAACAATAAAACCTTGTGGTAAAAGAATCTTTGATCCTTCAAAATTTTGAATGTAAATATATCCACTAAGTTTCTGAATCTTGGCAACTTCAACCGTCTGACGTAAAGATTTACCTAGAAAATTCTCAGTAATTTTATTCCCTAAATCAGTAATACCTTTTACATAGTCTGTACTGAGTTTTAAATAAATTCCGTTATCACTATTTTTTGGCAGATCAATATATAATTGAGTATGCCATCGTGTTGTTTTATTATTATCATATTGTATAGTAAAATTATCTATATAAGGAGTTTGTTTAAATAACTTCACACCTTCCGTTATCATATGCTTTATATTCATATCACCTATCTGTGTCAACGGAAGATTTTCGATAGTCTGTTTTAAACTCTGAAACATATTAGAAACAAATCTCTCTTCTTTATCTAGATCACCATATTCAATAAGAGTTTGTTCTTGAATATTTCTAGATGTCATTCCTGATATACCAAAACCACTAGGTCTTGTACGATAATTAAATTCTATATAATTGAATCCTTCTAAAGCAATACTAGATACTGATTTCCCAAACGCTAGCGCATCTTCTAATGAAGATGAAACAGGTGCAACATTTTTTATAGGAGCTTCTGTTATTATCTTAGGTACTGATTTTTTATTAAGATCTTCACTTTTAGCACAAAAACTAAGACTCATCACAATAGCCGTCATAATTATCAATATTTTTATCATAATATTACCCTCCACAAGGGTTAGTTTTTTTGTAATTTCTGGTGTTTTACCACATAGATACAAAACCACTGAATTAATTATTGATTAATATTATTCTAAAAATTCATACTTATGTGCTATTCTTTATCAGACAATGTGCTTTAAATTTTGATCTACAAAACACCTCCTCTATAGACAATATTTTTTTTGTGATAAGTATATCTTTTTGATCACAATAACAGATCATATTTTTTTGCCATCTTATATATGCTCTAAGTAATGTTAATAAGTAAAGATATGGCGTATGTTTTTCTTTAAAAAACAATAGATTTCGATTTCGTACAGTATTTTCACTAACCCATTGCAAATATTTACTCAAAAATACATACAATTTAATAGGATCTT
>JBOFDR010000287.1:0-3393 GCA_051647205.1 Brevinema sp.
ATTTGAGTCATTTGTGTAAATAGTATAACAAAGAGAACAGAGATAAATACTTTATTTTTCATAAAATACTCCTTATTTTTATTGTACAACACATTTTAGCATATTTTTAAATTTATGTAAATACCTATTTATATAAATACTTTAGTAAAGAGAAAAAATAAAATTGACTTATTTTCAAAATTATTTTATACTTTTAATAAAATAATTAATTACCATATCTTATTAATGTTAAGGGAGAATCAATGAGCTTAACCTCAAAAACAGTCACAGAATTATCACAAATGCTTTCATCAAAAGAGATTTCTTCTATAGAGTTAACAAAAGCATATCTTTCAAATATTGAAGAAGATAACAAAAATGCACTTCCGACCAATGCTTATATTACCGTAACTCCTGAATTAGCCCTTGCAGGTGCAAGATCAGCTGATGAACGAATTCAAAAAAATACTCATACTAAATTGACAGGCATACCTTTAGGGGTAAAAGATCTTATAAATGTCAAAGGGATACGAACCACCTGTGCTTCCAAAATAATGGGGGATTATATTGCTCCTTATGATGCAACCGTAATTACAAAATTAATCCATGATGAAGGAATGACTCATCTTGGAAAACTAAATCTTGATGAATTTGCTATGGGATCATCTAATGAAACATCATATTATGGAGTTGTTAGAAATCCTCTCAATAGAGAATATTGTCCTGGAGGTTCTTCCGGAGGTTCTTCTGCTGCTATTGCTGGTAAACTCGCTCCTATTACTCTAGGAACAGATACAGGTGGATCTATTCGCCAACCAGCTGCGTTTTGTGGTTGTGTAGGATTTAAACCTACTTATGGTCGTGTTTCTCGTTATGGAGCTGTTGCATTTGCTTCTTCTCTTGATCAAATTGGTCCTATTGCTCAATCCGTTGAAGATGCAGCATTACTGTATAATGCTTTATCTGGTCATGATAAAAAAGACAGTACCACGCTTAATACAAAAGTAAAACCTGTAACACTTAGTAAAAAAAACCTAAAAGGCCTGCGTATTGGTGTTCCTAAAGAATTTTTTGTTAATGAATTAGATAATGAAATCAAAGAAAAAGTTATCCAAGTCACAAAAGATCTTGAGAAAGAAGGTGCCATTCTATCAGAGGTATCTCTTCCTAACATAAAGCATGCTCCTGCTATTTATTATATTATCGCACCCGCTGAAGCATCTGCTAATTTAGAGCGTTTTGATGGAATTCGTTTTGGCTACAGAGCCCCATCAGAGCTATTATCTGAAACTTATATTAAAAGCCGTACAGAAGGATTTGGAACAGAGGTTAAACGTCGCTTAATTTTAGGAACATTTATCCTCTCCTCTGAGTCTTATAATGATTTTTTTGTAAAAGCTCAACAACTTCGCCACATGATGATTGATGAATTTGATGAAGTTTATAAAAATGTGGACATAGTTTTAGGTCCAACAACACCGACTACTGCATTTAAATTAAATAAAAAATATAATGATCCTGTAGCAATGTACTTAAATGATATTTTCACTATCCCAGCAAATCTTATTGGATCACCCTCTATTTCACTTCCAGTAGGATTGTCTTCTGAAAATATGCCTATTGGACTACAATTAATGGGAAGACGATTTGAGGATGAACAGATCTTAAATTATGCTTATAGTATTGAACAACTATACAAATAAAATAAAAATAAAGCTCCTATAATAGGAGCTTTATTTTTATCTAGATTAAGAAATTTATCTTTTAACAGTAGCAGGTCCAACTAATTTAAGAATGTAGTCATATAATTCTATATTACCACTTTGAGATGCGTATTGAAGAACTGATATAGATCTTTTATCGGTATCAGTAACTAGTGCACCAAGTTTAACAAGTAGCTTCACATTTTCTAAGTTACCAACTTGAGCAGCTTTCATTAATGGAGTAATACCATATTTATTTTTAGTATTAAGATTAGCACCCTTTTTAACAAGATTCTTAATAAGAAAAGAATTGGTTGTTGTAGCAGCTAAAATAATAGGTGCATCTCGATCTACTTTTGAAATATTAGTGACAGATGTATCTTTTTTATTCATGATCCGATTTGCGATAGCTACATTATCAATGTTCAAAGCATACATTAAAGCAGTATAACCATTTTTATCAGTATAATTAACAGTCAATGTTACAGGTTTTTTAATAATAGGTATTATTTGATTTTTAAGATCTTTTTTCTTTTTAGCTTCAGCAGACTTCTTCTTAGCTAATTCTGCCATAGCTTTTTTATCTTCAGCAGACTTCTTCTTAGCCTCAGCAGACTTCTTCTTAGCCTCAGCAGACTTCTTCTTAGCCTCAGCAGACTTCTTCTTAGCCTCAGCAGCTTTCTTTTTAGCGTTAGCTGCTACTTTTTTCTTTTGCTCTGGTGTTAGTTTTTTTGCATCGGCTTTTTTATCACCAGCTTTTGCTGTATTTTTCTTCTCAGCTTTTTCAATAGCTTTTTGGTCGGCAAGCAATTTTGCTTTTGCTAGCTCGTTTGCTTGATTTTTCTTTAAAATCTTATTGGTAACCACATTTAGTTGATAAATATCTTTATCAATATCAGAGACCATATATTTTACCATTTTACTATTTTGTTGCAAGATAGTTTGCATCAACATAGAAGAAGAATCGGTAGGATCTATTTTAAATTCACCGCCTTTAGCTAACAAAAACCTTACAGTAGGGACATGTCCATTATAAGTTGCTCTCATAATGGCATTATATCCCATTCGATTTTCTTCATTAATATTTGTAATTTTTTTAGTCTTAAGCAATGTTTTTATAACAGACAAATGACCAAATTCACTAGCCATCATAAGAGGAGTAAATTTCATAAAGTTAGCTGAGTTAGGATTAGCACCTTTTTTAAGAAGATATTTAACCATTTGATTATTACCAACTGCTGCTGCAATTAATAAAGGAGTGGAGCCATCTCTATCAAGTTTATTATAATTAGCATTACTTAATTCAATTAATTGCTTGAATAAACTGTAATTATTATTATAAATTGACCAATTTAATTCTCCTGTGGTAACCAAGGGTTCTTTAGGTGGTTCAGGTTTCTGATTTTTTTTATTATTTTTAGCAGGCTTTTGAGTTCCTGTTACTTTTTTTCTAACATCAGATGTAGCTAGCTTCTTAGCCTCAGCTTGTTTTTGATCAGCTACAGCTCTTTTCTGATCTTCAGCGGCCTTCTTCTTAGCCTCAGCTTGTTTTTGATTAGCTGCAACTCTTTTCTGATCTGCAGCGGCCTTCTTCTTAGCTTCAGCATCAGCTTGTTTTTGATTAGCTGCAGCTCTTTTCTGATCTGCAGCGGCCTTCTTCTTAGCTTCAGCATCAGCTTGTTTTTGATTAGCTGCAGCTCTTTTCTGATCT